>VMES01000003.1 GCA_007375655.1 Parcubacteria group bacterium Greene0416_79
CTCGGGCTCGAGGCCGCGCCGTCTCGTCTGGTCAAGCCGCCGCGGGTTGCGGCTTCACCCGCTCCTCATTCTCCTTTCGGTTCTCGGAGGACTCGCGTTTTTCGGTCCGGTCGGATTTTTGGCGGGCCCGGTCACTCTCGCGCTTCTTTTCGCGCTCCTGGTGGCCTTCATTGCCCTGGCAGGATGGGGCATTAATGGCTGCCACAACGAGATGAACGCCCGAGGAGTCACGAGAGGCGGTGCAGTCATACTCTCGGAGATTGCTGCGGCGCGGAGCGAGCTTGCGCGGGCGCAGCAGACGGCGGCGCCGCGTCCACAGACCTGGCATGGCCTCACGGGCGGGTTTGAGACAAACCTGACCATCAGAGGAGAGTGGAGCGACAAAATCTTTGTCTTCCCCACTCATCGTATAAAATGGGATGATTCGCCACGGAATGTTTTATTAAGAATCAACGGGACGAACATCGTCCATATCTGGGGGGGACGGCAAACCAACAGAATTGAGTTCCTGGAATTGAAGACGGAGGATGGGACCCTTGCGAACCTACAAATCGCAACGGGACTCCCACTCCCATGAATCAGTGACAACATCACGCGGAGAGGAAAGGAAACAACCGTTTCCCCAACCTCTCCGCTTTTTTCTTGCTCCTCATCATGGTAGTATGCAACCAGAAATAGAATGCTCTTCATAGAGAACGGAGTCGCTCTTTGAAAACCGCATGAGCATCCAGTGTGTCTCCTTGAGTGAGGAGAACGCGCAGGAACATGCAAAAAACCTGACTCTACAGAAAGGAATTGAAAATGGACATTCTAACCGCAGCAAAAATTGCGGGCTGGGTGGGGGGAATCATACTCGGCTTGATCGCACTCATCTTTGTATGGATGGCCGTAATATATCGGGTGGCAAAACGCAATCCCACACCAGCGCCTTCCGCGCCAACTCCAACATATCACAATCCTGAACCAAAAGCGCCGAAGCCAGAAGCCACAGACGGCACGTGCAAAGACGCACATCTCATCACGTCGCACGTCCGCCCAGGCACACTCTTTGTGATGTGTGTGTATCTCGCTGGGTCATTCGTTGCCATTTGGAAAACAACGAACGCGTTGACCGTTCAGATCGGGTTTACTCAAGAGCTGCAAGAAATCACTATCGGCTTTACCACGCTTATCCTATGGCTTCTATCGTTCATCCCGGCATTTCCACTCTTTGTGAAGACCGTCGGGGAATATACCGCGCATGTAACGAACGACCTCATAAGCGGGGACTTGCGCATCTACGGTCCCGGCAGTTACGTACTCTACCCATGGGAACAGACAAAACCAAAAAACATTGTCTCGCTTGAACGTGTCACCATAGAACTGCGCGGCACACTCCCCGCGCGAGTAAGTGGCGCCTTTGAGCTGAACGGATCAATCCGCTATTATGCAACTCTTGTAGGAGCTGCCAAACATATTGGCATGGACGAAACGACCATAAAGCGAGGATTCCTGGACATCTTTCTCCACGACATCGGCGAAATTGTCTCGCGACTTACCCCAGATGAAGTATTGGAAAATGTCAACTTGATACAGCGAGCCGCAGTAGTGTCCGCTTAATTTTCTCCACAAATAGAAAAAGCCCGCAGGTTGAGCCATACTAAGAGCGTTGAACCTTTTAGCAACTCAATCTAGCCTGCGGGCTTTTTCGTATGCACTACTCTACCACGATTTTTGGTCAGGTGTCGGCGTTTCTCTCGAAGTATCATTTTGACGCGGTTGTCGGACCGCATGAAAAACCCGCACACCATCGCTGTCTTGCCGATGAGAAGATACGCATCGGAGAGTTTGCGAACAGCGAGGATTACCCCGATGCGCTACGGCGGGTGACATGGAAAGACGAGGAAACAGGAGAGATATATCGCTTCATTACCAACAATTTCACCTTGTCGGCGGAACAAGTCGCGCTCATCTACAAGAACCGGTGGCAGATTGAGCTTTTCTTCAAATGGATTAAACAGAACCTCAAGATTAAATCGTTTCTGGGGACATCACGGAATGCGGTGCGGTCACAGATATGGGTGGCTATGATTTTCTTTCTCCTGATGTGCTACATCAAATTCCAGACGAGATTCAAAGGCTCTTTGCTTGAACTGACCCGCATGATACGGGAGACCCTCATGATACGGAGACAGATTATTGATTTGCTGTCGCTCAATACCAAAACGCTCAAACGGCTCAAACCTCCTGACTTTCCCCAGATGAGTTTATGGGTTTAAGCGGACAGTAGTGATTTCTTGCCTCGGCATTTGACACAAAAATCAACGAGATGTATAATATGCGCATGAAAAAACAAAACGCAATCAGATCTTTGGCGGTCATCTTCGCGTTCGCCTTGAATGCGCAAGAACCGCTCGCATCGGCGCAGGCGCTTCCTCCAGAAGGGGTCTGGCCCGTCTATTACCAGGGGGCTATCTATCCGACTGGCTATCCATATCCCAAGACGCCGTCCTCATATATAGGACCAGGGGGATACGGAACCTACGGCTCTTCTCTCGCCCCAGCTCTCTCCGTCTCCTGCACCGCCACTCCCCTTTCGGCGCGGGTCGGCGAGACCGTGTTGTGGTACTCGTCGGTTACCGGCGGAGCCGGCAGCTATCAGTATTTCTGGAGCGGCGCTGACGGGCTCTCCGGAAACACCAGTTCAGTGCGACGCGCGTATGATACCCCGGGCGAAAAATTCGGAACGGTAACCGTCACATCGGGAAGCCAGAGTGTTACCGCGGGTTGTGTCCAGGCGCTTCGCATCGGCTCTGCCCTTGCAACGGCTCCCCTCTCCCCCGCACCCGCCGTTCCACCCGCAGCGAACCGCTTCGGCATTTCCTGTTTTGCGACACAAGATACAATCGCCACGGGAGAAGGCGTGGCGTGGTTTGCCACGGTGTCGGGCGCCTCGCCTACTGCCACGACCACCTATACATGGGCGGGCACGGACGGACTCTCCGGAGACGGACCCGCTACCTTCAAGACCTATGCGACAGAAGGCCGGAAGCATGCGCTCCTTACCGTAACATCAGGCGGCGAACGCGCGGTTGCGGCCTGCACCAATGCGGTTGCGGTTGCGCCAAGAGTTGTCGCTGCGGCGCCAAGCAAAATCACAACAGTCAAAACGCCCACCGCCGCCCTAGCAGAGTTGCAGGGCATCTGTAGCGCGTCAGTGTCAGAAGCAGTCATCGGCGACTCTGTCTCATGGCAGGCAGTTGCCGCAGGAGGAGAGGGAGCGTACCTCTATGCATGGAGTGGCAGTGACGGACTCACAGGCGAAGAGGCGCGCATCTCCAAACAATACGAAACAGAGGGAAAGAAAGCCGCGACGGTAATCATTACGGCAGGGAGCAAAGAAGTTACCGCTGCCTGTCCCGAGGTTCGCGTTAAGAGAAAGCGCGACTCCGGCCTCTTTGCCGCTTCCGTTCTCTCCGGATTCACAAATCCGCTCTGCCTCATTCTCGGAGCGCTCCTTGCCGTTGCCCTCGGCGCGATTCTTGCGCTTCTCAAAAAGAGGAAAGAAGAGAACGCAGACAACCAGACAGGAAAACCGTCACTATAAAGGGAGGGCCCGATGCAGAAAGGCCATCCTCCTTGCTCCCCAAGACAGGAAGAAAACCGCCTCATGAGGCGGTTTTTGCGTGGTTGACAGGAAATATAGAGATATGCTATAATACTGCCAGTTCAGAAACCAGAAAAGTCCTGCCGCCGACGCTCCACTTTACCCCCACACCTTGACCCCCACACTAAACATTCGTTTGGTGTGGGGACAAGGAAGAGGGGAACCCTACGCAGAGTGCAGGGCATTTCACACAAGGTGTGGGGGTAAAGCGGAGCGGAGAGCGGGAGGCATACAGAAAAAAAAGAAAAGATGAAAACAAAAAAAATATTGTTCTTTGTCAGTTTCGTAATTCTTCTCACTACCCTCGGCAGCGGGTGCGCGAGTACGCCAAAGGTAGTACAGACCGTACCGGTCTACAGTACGCCAGCCGCAACCAACACGGCTCCTCCGTCTCCCTACTACTTCTCTCAAGAGCCCGTAAAACGGGTGATTGCGGATGAGGGTAAGGAGTACCGCGCGCATGTCCGGGAAGTCCAGTACCAACGGCTAGCGCACGAGCGCCAACTCGCTGCCATTGAACAGGCAGCGGAGGAACAAAAACTGGCCACGGAACGAGGGGTCTCGCTCCAACCACAACCGCAGCCACAAACCGTACCGCAGAGTACTGCTCCTGCCACGATGGGGGGTGCGATGTACCCAACTGGGTATCCGTACCCGGGCGCGAGTGGTGCAGCCATCTATCCCACAGGGTATCCGTACCCGGGCGCGAGTGGTACAGCCATCTACCCTATAACTACAACGCTGTAGGCATAGGCGGGTTCTCTTATTTGAGCGGACTCGCTGGCGGCGGGAATCCATGCCAGACCCAGAAGGCCTACAAGTGGCAGAGCTCACCCGGCTATCGCCACTTATGGGGTGGCGGCAGTGCGATCTATCCGGGAGCTGCCATCTACCCAACGGGATGCCCATGACAAAAGGGGGGAGTTTGGGAAACGTAAAGCGCGTCGGAGACCATCCGGCGCGCTCTTTTTTATTCTCTGCCCATTGTTTCTGTGGAAACGCAAAGCGCGCTCGGAGACCGAGTGCGCTTATGTATTTTGCCTCTAGCGAGAATCTTTCTTATATACACAGCCCTTGGTTATTGAGCGTACCGTAAGTAGTAACTCCAGTAGCACTAACTGATTGTATACATGACGAACCTACTCGCGCAGGAATCCCTGGCGTCGTTAAGACATCCTTCTTTAAAGTAAAAGTCCCTTCAAGGATATTCACCAGACCCCAGATTGAGACCATCACAAAGAGTCCGATGATGCCCCAGACAACATACTGCTTTGCCTCTCCGCGCTTTTCTTCGTCTACTGCGCCCACAATATAGTTGAAGACCCCCCACAGAATAACCACCACCGCGAGCGCAACGATGAACGGGATAATCGCGGCTAATATGGAATTCAATCTTGAGACGAGACCTTCAACGGTGACAATGTTCATCTGCGCAAACGCCAAGAAAGGCGCTCCACCAAGAACCGCGGCAGTAAGGATTTTATATAGTTTTTTCATTAAATAAAGATACGCTATGGCTAATTATAGAGAAATAACGACCTTTTACCTTGTAATTCTTTTGTCTGGATTATACGCGGTTGGCAGAAGGTGTAAAGCGAGTTATCCACATGAGGCAGGATGTAGGGAAAGCTTATAGCTGATAGCTGATAGAGGAAAGAACTACTTCCTTTGAATAACGAAATGTAAAAATGGTGGTCAACCTGCCACGTTTGCAGCCCCCCAACGTGGCAGGTTGACCTCAAAACGGGCATTTCGTTATTCAAAGTGGTATAGCGTTCCTGCACAAAATAACCAATCCCACACCGAAGTATCGTTTCTCTCTCACGAACCCCCGCCGAGCGCTTGGATGGTGTTTTGAATAAGCGTAAGATGCCGTTCAAGAATCTTATTGGGGCGGCTATTTGTAAATCTCATGGGTGCCGATATTAATGAGCCCCACATCTTTCCCATGCTCCATAAACTAAAACAGTACGCGATACTGCCCGATAACGATAAAAGACCAGTACTCTTTATACTTTCCGTGCAATTTGTGCGTTGCCAGATGGGGATAAAACGGGTTTTCCAAAAAGGCATCTTCTTTCCTACAGAATGCCTCTTTAACGAACTTCGGCATTTTCCGCAACGCTTTCTTGAACCTTGATGAGTAGAAAACGAGTCGCATGAGCTGTTTTTACTGCCGTCCTGCTTTTGCTCTCGCTTGAGTCCTCACAAGGATGGAAGAAAATGAAGTAGTTTTATACAGCGTTCCCGCGGCGTGTTCCTTTTCAAAAATATGTATTGCTTCATCGGTATCTTTTTCCTCCCCCAAGAGACGCTTCTTAAGCTGAAGCGCTTCCTCGTAGTCGGCGCGCGGCACAATCACCAATTCTCCTCGCCGCAACAATTTTTGTGGAATAGTAAGCACATGTGACATAAATTCAGTATACGATACCTATGTCAAAACGCAAACTTGCAACTGAATACCTTGTTACCGGTTAGAGATCAACTCCCAAGCGACTGTATGGTGTTTTGAATAATCCCTATAATGCCCCGTACCGAGACCATGAGCGCCATGCCGATCATGCCCCAGAGCATATGCGTGCCGCCGGTGCTCCGCGCCTCCTCGCTGTCCAGATTCGCCACAAACTGCACGAGTCCCCAAAGAAAGACCACGAACGCGGCGGAAAAGAGGATGTAGATAAGCGGGTTAATGATGAACGTACTGATGTTATTGAGCAGGTCGGTCGCCGTGAACGATGTATGCGCCGCGGCACGCGCGGCAAACGGCGCAGCCGCAATCGCCGCTCCAATGAGATACCCTCTAACAGATACTAGGTAACGTATGACAGGTAACATATAACGGGGAACTAAAACTTATCTCAAAACCTGTTGCGATCACACGCTCTGCTAGTGGAAATCAGATATCCACAATTTGTGGATATCTGATTTCCACATACTATTTTGCAAGCAAAGGGACTGTGGGAATATCGCTTGGCCGTATGGTTTTGTCCAGCGAGAAAGTTTTGTCAAGAAGATTGACGAAGCCCCAGATAGAGACCATGAAGAACAAACCGATAATGCCCCAGACGATGAATTGCCGCGCCTCCTGCCGCGCCTCCTCCTCGCCTGCCTTAGAGATATACCTGAAGATGCCCCAGAGAATCACCACGACGGCAAGCGCGATGATGAACGGTATGATGGCGCCCAAAATGCCGGTGAGGCGGCTGATGAGCCCGGAAATGTCTTGGGTGTTCCCTGTCGTTGGAAGAGGATTGGATTGGCTGCCGGTTTGAGAAAGACGCGTAGCATAAGTATCTCCCCCCCTTGCCCCTGCAGGTACTACCTCCGTGTTCCCGCGGGGCTCAGGAGGAGGGGGCTCGCCTGAAACGCTGTCAGGTAGTAATACCGTAGAGTTTCCCCCAGTTCCAGCGCGTTCAGTACCTGTGCCCGCATCGGACGAAGAACTATTTATAAGCTCATCATCGTTCTCAGATGGGTCCTGGGCGTGCGCGACACTCCCCGGTATAAGAAGTATCACCGCGCAGAACAGGAGACCGATGAAAAAAATAATGCGACGCATATGTTTCTTAATAATACCGTGTTTTACCCGAACAAACTCTTCTTAATCACCATCACAATCCCCCAGAACGCGACCATGAGAAAGAGTGCGAGAAGACCATAGAGCGCGGCCTTTCTCCCCTCCGCGAGCTTCTCCTCGTCTCCGGCAGCACTAATGTATTTGAAGACGCCCCAGAGCACGAAGGCGAGCGCGACGCCCACAAGGAACGGAATCACCACATTCGCAATGCCCCCGATTTTATTCGCAACGCTCGTGAAGGTAAGTTGCGCGCCAGGCGCGGGTTCAAAGATCCTTAACGGTTCTTGCGCAAGGGCAAAACCCGGAAAGACGAAAACAAGATAATTGCCAAAGTACCACAGGAGAGAAATTTTTTGCAGAAAGCGACGCATAAACGCTCAGCAATATTCTAGAATATGTCCGGGGCAAAGTGTTAATTTCCGGCACCACCCCCCTGCTTGAGTGGGATGTTCTCCCCTTGATTTCTGGTGGATTGGCAAAACTCTGGCGTGCCTGGCGCGCGAAGCTGATTGAGCGTGCCGCAGATGGCGGCGCGAAGCACAAAGACCCCGAGGAGCACGAACGCGCCGACCACGACCCAGACGAACATCTTCTTGGCCTGCGCGAGTTTCTCCTCATTCCCCTGCGCGGTCACAAACTGAAATCCGGCGTAGACCAGGAAAAATACGACGAGAATCGCGCCGTACTGCACCACCACCCGCACAATCTCAATAAGAAAATCCTCAAGGGTGCCAAATCTTAGGGGGTTGTCGAGCTTCGGCGGCAAAGGCGAAAGTGAAGGATCGGCCGCAAACAAAACCGCAAGCGGAAAAAGCAACGCGGTGAGCGCGGCTACGATACTAAAAACTCTGCGAGGGCTCTTCATAACATACAGTATACCGCACCTGCTCCAAAACCACCAAAGGCGCGAGTGAATGTATGTCCCTTTCGGACACCTTCCGTTCTTACTGCGTAAGAAAAGAACCCTTCTTTGCCTCATCCGTCAGGAAGGTGCGCTCAAAGGTGTACGCCACGAGCCACGCGCCGAGCATAAAGACGAACCCCAAGATAACCTTGTAAAAGATTGAGTGCGCGTGCGAGATCTTCTCCTCGCTCCCCATAGCGGTGATGTAGAGGTACCCGGCATAGGCAAACCCCATCGTTGCTATCGTGGCGCCGACCATAAGCCATCCCCTAAGGATGTTTATGGTAATCAAGACGACATCGTTAAAGTGGCACGGATTCGGGATATATCGCTCCTCTATACCATTCACCGTCCGCGTCGCGGTGTAGCCGCACGGCACAACGGCACCCTTATACTCCGGGTCGGCTTGAATCTTCTCCGCGGTAACGGCAAAGGCAGACGCCCAAGGCGCGAGAAAGAATGAGAGCAAAATGATAAGAAGAAATCTATTCATAGAAACAGAGAATTGTAACGTGTAACTTGTAACGCGCAACCTGTAGTAAGTAACAAAAAAACCAGAACCGAAAAAATACTTATGCGACCGATTAGACGCTACACGCTACACGCTACACGCTATGCCTTTCCGCACTACCTGACCAATCCTCGCAGACGCGCCTCGGCCCCCACGAGCGCGGAACTCGCCTTTGCGCGGCCGCCCGTGATTGATTCTATGAGCTCCTGGAAGACCGGCGAGGATTCCGTTGGATTGGGGTCAAGAAAGCCGCGGCTTCGCAGAGCTGAATCGTAGAGCACGGAACCGAACGCATCCGCCGGCGCCTTACCCAGAAGCGAACGTTGCACGGGCGGCAATCCTGTCCTTCCAGAAAGGAGAGAAGACGCCGCGGGACTGGCGAGGAGAAACGTTGCCTGAAGCGCGCCCCCGATATTTTGCGCCGAGCGCAGGACCGCGACTCCGGTCATCTTCCCGTAGGTAAAGGAGACCTGCGCGTCGCGGGGTCGCGGGAAATGCGCCGCATCAAAATTGAGATTTGGGTTGCCGCGGCGCAACTCGGGGAGCTCGCTCCCGAACCCGAAATAAATCGCGAGGCGGGACGCGAGAAACGCCTGGCGCGAAGACGGCTGCCCGCGATTCCAGGAATAAACGACTTTTGACGGATTGGAAAATTCGGTGTAGAAATCAACGGCGCGGGCGGCGCCGGAATCGGAACGCAAGAGGGTCGGAAACCCGCCTTGCATAGAACCGCCCGAGCTCCCGCTCTGAAGAAGCAGCGCAAGAATAATCTCCTTTGCGCCATTGATGTTTTTAAACTCGCCGAGCGCCACCGCGCTGCGCGAGAAATTTCCTTTCGCATCGCGGCGCGTCAGCCGGTTCGGAAGAAGCAAAAATTCATCCCAGTATCGGGGCGCCGTCGCGACGCCGCCTTCGTCAAAGAGATTCCGATTCCAGTACATGATGAGCGGGTCAACGGAGAACGGTAGCGCAAGGATGCCTTCGGGAAAAAGAAACGCGTCGCCCGCCTGAATGAATGAATCCTTGAACTGCCGTTCGGAATAGGTCTCATAAGAAATGGGAAAGAGCTTGTCGCGGTAACGGAGCAGAAGCTCAAGCGGCAAGAGCACCATATCGGGTCCCCGCCCCGCGGCAATGGCTTCAATGAGCTCGCGGTCAAGACCCTCGGCAGGAAACTCGCGGTACGAAACCTTAAGCGCCTTTGACAAGAAGAGTTCCTTGGAGAGCTCATCTATGACCGCCGACGGAGCAGAACCCCAGAGTGTGAGCATGACCTTCCCTTCGCCACTATCGCGCGACTTATTGATCGCAATCACCGCAAGTCCCGCGATGATGAAGAAGCCGAAGATGCCGAGCACGATGGTTTGAAAAGTGTTCACGGAAAGTTAGTAGTTAGTAGTAAGTAGTTAGTAGAATATCACGAAGAGCTAGTGGTTAGTAGTAAGTAACAAACCTGTGGAAAAGTTCAATACCCATACTCCGAATTACTAATCATCTTGTTGAGCATCTTCAAAACTTCAAAGAGCAAGCTCTCCGCTGCAGGGTAGGATTCTTTTTCTCCGAAAGAAAGGCGCCTTGCCGCTTCAAGCTGGGTCTCCAATTCGGAAGCCGAGCCGAAAGAAAGGGTAAGGAAATGAACTTTATCTTTCTGCGTTTTGCGCCGACTCCCCTCTGCGATATTGGATGGAACGGAAATAACTGCCCGCCGTATTTGACTGGTTAAACCGAAGAGCTCGCTCCTTGGAAAGGAGTCCGTCAGTTTGTAGACCAGCACTACCAGGTCCATACTTTTCTGCCACACAATCAGGTCACGATACCCGTTGTTGTCCTTCATTCTCCCCTACTAACTACTAACTTCTTCTTTAGTCTGCCTACTAACTACTAACTTCTTTTGAAGATGAGTCCGTAGTGGTGCGCGCCGGCAGTGATGCTCTTTGCGAAGGTAAAGCCGTGCCGCAGAAAGAGTTCCCGCGCGGCGCGCTCGGCAATGACCAGCGCGGGTTGCGGGCCCATCCCGCCGAAGGACTCGCTCCAATCCACGACGAGCGCCTTGCCGCGCGGCTTGAGAATCCGCGCCGCCTCCTTCGCGAGCCCTTCCCTATCCTCCGCCTGAAAGAGCACATTGGAAACAAGCACCGCATCCACGGTCTCCGGCTTTAGATGCGTGCCGCCCGCGCGCTCAATGTCCCCCCAGATCGCCTCAAGATTGTGCAGGCGCTCCTCGCGCGCGTGGCTCTTGAGCCGCTCCAAAAGTTCCTTCTGCACCTCTATCGCGTACACCCTTCCCGCCTCGCCCACCGCGCGTGCCGCGGCAAAAGCGAGCGCGCCGCTTCCAGCGCCAAGGTCAGCGACATGCGCGCCGCTTTGCAGCTCAAACTGTTCTATGATGTGTGTGGGGTCGGCAAACATAGTAAAAATGATCAAGTCTCAATTATCAATTTTCAATCAACCAATTAATTTCTAAATTAAACATTGCTTGAATATTGAAAATTGAAAATTGAAAATTGAAAATTCATCGCCTCATTGTATTACAAGCAAGTTAAAGAGGCGATTGAGTCCCCTTCCCGTAACTTCATAATCCGGACGCCTTGCGTCTGCCGGCCGAGAGAGGCGATCTCCTTCACATCGGTGCGGATGACCTGGCTCTTCTTTGAGATTGCCACCACCTCTTCATCCGGAGAGGTCACGACGTGCGCCGCAATGAGCGCTCCGGTCTTTTGGGTAATCTTCGCGGTCTTGATGCCGGAGCCGCCGCGCTTCTGGGTCTTATACTCGGAGATCCTCGTCTTCTTGCCAAACCCTTTCTCCATGATGACCAGAAGTTCCGGCTTCTCGTGCCGCTTCCTCACGATACCGGTGCCGACTATGGTATCGGTGCGGCGAAGCCGCATGACCTTGACCCCTGCCGCGGCGCGGCCCATCTCGCGCACGTCCTTCTCCCTAAAACGAATGGACTGTCCGCGGGCGGTTACGAGAATCGCCTCGTCTCCCTTCTCCACAAACGAAGCCGAGACGAGCTCATCGCCTGTCTTTAATTTGATCGCCAAAAGACCGCTCCGGCGGACGTCGTGGAAACTCTTCGCCGCCACCTTTTTTCCAATCCCATTTTTGGTCACCATAAGAAGTGAGAGATGGTCCACTTCCTTGACCGATCTCGGCATCGCCAAGATTGAGGTAACCTTCTCGTCCGCGGAGAGCGAGAGGAAGTTCATGACGGACTTGCCCTTGGTAGCGCGCCGTCCTTCTGGAATTTCATACATCTTTATCTGATACGCCTTGCCCTTGTCAGTAAAGAAAAGGAAATCATTGTGCGTCGTGCCGGTAATGACATGCGTCACAAAATCCTCGTCTTTGGTCTCCAGATCAACGACCCCGACCCCGCCGCGGCGCTGCTTGCGGTACTCCTCGGGGTCGGTGCGCTTGATGTACCCGCCTTTGGTAAGGACGAGCACCGCGTCTTCGTCGGGGATAAGATCCTCTTCGGAAAAGGATTTCGCGGCATGCCTGACGACGCGCGTACGCCGTTCATCGCCGTACTTCTCCGAAATCTCCAGAAGTTCCTTCTTGACGACCGCCAAGATCTTCTTGGGGCTGGAAAGAATATCCAAAAGGCCCTTGATGAGCGCTTGGACTTCGCGAAGTTCATCCTCCACTTTTTTGCGTTCCAGCCCCGCAAGCCGCTGGAGCCGCATCTCCAAAATTGCCTGCGCCTGAATCTCGGAAAACGAAAAGGTCTTCATGAGTCCCGCTCTCGCGGCATCCACATCCGGAGATTTCTTGATGAGCTTGATAATCTCGTCAATGTGGTCAAGCGCCTTTTTGAGACCAAGCAGAATGTGCTCGCGCTCCTTTGCGTGCCGGAGGTCAAACTCGGTCCGGCGGCGCACCACCTCCACGCGATGCAAGATGAACTCCTCCAAGATCGCCTTAAGGGAGAGCGTCTCCGGCACGCCGCGAACCAAAGAGACCATGTTGAAATGAAAGGTCTCTTCAAGCTGGGTATGTTTATAGAGAAAGTTAAGAATCTTTTCCGGAAAACTTCCCTGCTTGAGTTCAATGACGATACGGACGTCCTTTGTGGATTCATCGCGGAGCCCCTTAATGCCGTCAATCTTCTTCTCGCGCACCAATTCCGCAATCCGCACAATGAGCTCCGCCTTGTTCACTCGGTACGGAATGGACGTAATGATGATGGCGTGCTGGCCGCTCTTCATCTCTATAATCTCGGCCTCGCCGCGGGTGACGACGCCGCCTTTGCCGCTTGAGTACGCATGCGCCAAGTCCTTGGAACCGAAGACGATGCCGCCGGTCGGAAAATCCGGTCCCGTAACGAACGCGAGAAGCTCCTCCGTCGTCGCGTCCGTATGCTCAATAAGATGCGCCGTTGCGGCAAGCACCTCTTTGAGATTATGCGGCGGGATGTTCGTTGCCATGCCGACCGCAATGCCGAGCGTGCCGTTCAACAATAAATTAGGCGCCGCGGCCGGGAGCACCGCCGGCTCTTTGTGGGTTGCGTCGTAGTTGGGACGCCAGAGAACGGTCTCTTTGCCCAAGTCACGGAGCATCTCGCCCGCGACCCGGCTCATCTTGCACTCCGTATACCGCATCGCCGCAGGAGAATCCCCGTCAAGCGAGCCAAAATTGCCTTGTCCCATGACGAGCGGGTACCGAAAGGAAAAGGGCTGCGCCATCTTGACGAGCGCGTCATAGACCGGAATATCGCCGTGCGGATGGAGCTTGCCGAGCACGTCGCCGACGACGGCCGCGGACTTCCTAAAGCGCGCCGCGGCATGGAGTCCCATTTCATGCATGGCAAAAAGAATCCGGCGATGCACGGGTTTGAGCCCGTCGCGCACATCCGGAAGCGCGCGGGCGGTAATGACCGACATGGCGTAGTCCAAGTAGGACTCCCGCATCTCAACGGCGATGTTTCGCAACAGAATGCCGCCGCTCTTCTCCGTCTTTTCTTTTTGCGCTGCCATCCCTCAAAGTATAACACAACGGTCCGTGCCTGTCAGCGGTGCTAAAACTCATTTCAAGCCCCAACCGTGGAAATGAGTTCCGAGAAGGGAATGGTGCCTAAACGCGCCCCCTCACGCCAATGCGCAAAAAGAGAGACACCCGCATATCGCCTTGGCCATTCATGTTCCATGTTCCAACGATGCCATGTAGCTACGATCGTAGTTACATGGCATGTGCGGAGCAATGGGAGGAAAGGGAAGGAAAGAAGAAAAGAGCTTGTCATGTTTTTCTTCTGTTATATCATAGGTGTGGACAATACAAACGGACCTGCTTGAGTGAGCAGGATTCCGATACAGAACAGTCCATTGAAAACTGAATACTGAAAACTGAATTTCTCGTATGAAGACACCCTCAGCAATTCCTGCGGTGCTGCTTCTGGCAGCACTTTTTCCAGAAACACCGCACACACATGCGCAAAATCCATCACCGGTTCCCGAATACGTCGTGATTGACCTTGGGACATTGGGAGGTAATCAAAGTGAAGCTCACGGAATCAATGATCGTGGCGAGGTAGTTGGTCGGTCGTGGACCAAAAACGATTACACCTTCCACGCCTTCTTGTACTCAAACGGCGTCATGCAGGATTTGGGTACGTTGGGAGGATATGAAAGTACCGCATTTGGGATCAACAATAACGGCGAGGTCGTCGGTCATTCTGAATTCCAACCAATCTACCGCTGGGTTGAGCACGCCTTCCTGTACTCAAACGGCGTCATGCAGGATTTGGCTCCGTTGGGAGTGCGTGAAAGTACCGCCTATGCAATCAATGACCTTGGGCAGGTAGTTGGGGAAGGTGAATATGGCGGCTACAGCCGCGCCTTTCTTTATTCAGACGGAGTCATGCAGGACCTGGGTACGCTGGCGCTGAGAGGCGAAGAAAGTCGCGCCTACGGAATCAATGACAGTGGACAGATTGTCGGTCACGCTGATATATACCCAAAATTCTGGTGGTGGATCATGCACGCCTTTCTGTACTCAGACGGAATCATGCGGGACTTGGGGACGCTGGGAGGTGATTATAGTTCCGCTTACGGAATCAACGATAGCGGTCAAGTGATTGGTTCGTCGCGGACTCGCGACGAATACACTCATGCCTTTCTGTACTCAAAAGGAGTCATGCGAGACCTCGGTACGCTGGGAGGTGATGAAAGTTTTGCCAATGGAATTAATAATCAGGGCCAGGTAGTGGGAACGTCAGAGCTTACCCCCGGCGAGAATGTTCGCCATGCTTGTCTCTACTCAAACGGTACTATGCGGGATTTAAATGCTCTCACCATTCCAGGCTCGGGGTGGGAACTTGAAGAGGCAAGCGCGGTCAATAATCTGGGGCAGATCGTCGGTTACGGTAGAAATCCTGAAGGCAAGACGCGTGCGTTCTTCCTCCATCCACTACCGAAAGGATGGCACACGGCTAT
>VMES01000107.1 GCA_007375655.1 Parcubacteria group bacterium Greene0416_79
CGCTCATCGAATGGGCCGACCGCGTGGCGGATATGCTTCCTTCTCACCGTATTCTACTTACGATTGCCGCCTTGGATGACCAGACGCGAGCCGTCACTGTCTCTCCGTGAATCCTCGTGAAGTAGGTATGATGGGTATGATGTATATTTTCTTGCTATAGCAAGAAAATATACACTTTAGCACTATGGGGAGCGGAAGATATGGAAAGAAGATATGGAAAGAAGATAGAGAAAGAAGGAGCGCGGCGGATTATTGCTTATTGCGCGTATACGCCAAAATGGTCTCTAATCCGTGAGTCGTTTTCCACCCCTTCGGCAATGAGGTAGAGGAGGTCTTTCCCGATTTTGAAATCGGCTTTAAGCAAGGTGATGAAGTCCTCACAGTCATGCGGGTAAATCCAGACGCTGTCCTGGAGACGATAGAAGCCGATTGCCCGGAGCGTAAGGCGGAGTTTCTCTCGCAGTTTTTTCCTCGTCTCCGGAATATCAAAGATAAGGATGCGCCATTTGCCGTCCCAGTGCTTAGGACAGGGGATTTTATATTCACGACGTTCCCATTCTCTGAGCGTCCTTTCACCCTTCTCCGTTAGTTCAAGATATTTTCCGGCCCGTTTCAGAAAACCATGCGCCATCATCCGGTCACGCGCCGCGAGCACGGAGCGATACTTTCGGCGCCGCTCGTTTCTATCTATCAGTTTGTACATTTTGTAGATACTTCCCGCGAGCGCTTCAGTGGTTAGATCCGCGATGCGCTCCGCCGCCGCGAGCACCGCCCGTTGCAGTCGGGTTTTATTTGAGTATCCCTTTGCGCGTTGTTCCAGTTGTCCCATAGTATGGTATCTTCTCGTAATGTACGAAGCATATACGACCGTCAATATGTACATTTTCTTGCTATAGCAAGAAAATGTACATCTTGACGGGGAAAGGAACGAGTGGTCAGGCTGTGGCAGAGACCAGCAGGGTTCCTCTTTAATTTCCGCGCCTCACTAAGTGGGGGCGGGAAGCGTACCAAACAAAACTTCAACGGGTTTTGCGAAGGGAGTCCTGTGAAGCGCAAGCGAAGCAGGAAATTGAACCTTATAATGCTGAGGCGTCCGTCTTCCTTCTGGATCAGCTTGAGAAGGCGGTGCAGCAACTTTCTGCGGGAGATATCTTCAAAGCCAGTGGTGTGACCTCCGGCTTTTTTGTTGCCAAAGATGCTACAATTTCCCTATTCTTGATTCTTGAATCATGCATCCTAGATCTACCACATGCCGCCTTGTCCTCCTTGACGCGCATGCGATACTGCACCGCGCGTACCATGCCCTGCCGGAGTTTGCAAACAGCAAGGGCGAGCCGACCGGCGCGCTCTACGGGCTCGCCGCGATGCTCATTAAGATCATCGCGGACCTCCGGCCCGATTACCTGGCGGCGGCGTACGACCTGCCGAAGCCGACCTTCCGGCACGAGGCGTATGAGGACTACAAAGCCGGACGCGCCAAGGCGGATGACGCACTCGTCTCGCAGATGAAACGCTCGCGTGAGGTCTTCGCCGCGTTCGGGATTCCCATCTACGACAAAGAAGGGTTTGAGGCGGACGATATTCTCGGCACTATCGTAAAACAGATTCAAGATTCCCGCCCGAACGTTACAGGCGGGCAGGCAAGATTCAAGATTCAAGTTGAAATAATCATTGCATACGGAGATATGGATACGCTGCAGCTGGTTACGAACGCTTCCCGCCGCCCCGACGGGAGTCGGGGCGGCGGGGCGAGCGTGCGCGTCTTCACTTTGCGAAAAGGAATGCAGGACACGGTGCTTTACAATGAAGAAAGAGTGAAGGAGCGGTTCGGTTTCGGGCCGGAACTTTTGCCGGACTTCAAAGGGCTCTCGGGAGACCCATCCGACAATATCAAGGGTATTGCGGGGATTGGGGAGAAGACCGCGACAGAACTTATCATGAAGTTCGGCACGATTGAAGATATGTACAACACACTCTCAAAGAATCGCGGCAAGCTCACCGAGTCAGGCATCAAGGAGCGGGTGGTCGGATTGCTTGAGAAGGGGAGAGAGGACGCGGAGTTCAGCAAGCTCCTCGCAACCATTAGGCGCGACGCGCCGATCGCATTCGTACCCTCGGACAGAGATTTACCGAAGTGGTCAGCAAGCTTACTGGAGCGCACGAGCACGGGGCAGACGCAAAAGACCATACCCCTAGCGCTTCACTTTACTTGGGTAAAGTGAAGCGGAACGCATGGAAGAAGGATGACGGTGAAATTGCGAAAAGGAAAAAGGAGCAGAAGGGGGAACAGGAACAGAAAAAGAAAGAGCAGGGGCAAGAAGGAGCCCCGACGCTACCGCTTCGGACCGCGCCTCCGCCCCGCGAACTCTCGGAGGCATCAGTCGCGCTTTGGCTCATCAACTCCTCCCTGACCAACCCGACGCGGGATGACATTCTCGCGTTCGGCGCGACAAAAGAGTTCTCTGTCGCGCGGACAAAGATACTTGCGGAACTTCGCGCGCGCGGCCTCACGCGCGTCTTTGAGGAGATAGAACGCCCGCTCATACCGGTCACGGAAGCGATGAACGCGCGGGGGGTGATGATAGACCGTCCGTACTTATCCGCGCTTTCAAAAGAGTACCACCGCGAGCTCTCGGCGCTTGAGCGCGGCATCTTTGAATTGGCGGACGGTGAGTTCAACCTGAACTCTCCGAAACAACTGGGCGAAGCGCTCTTTGTGAAGATGGGGCTTCGGGCGCTGCGGCAGAAGAAGACCGCTCTCGGCGCACCCTCAACGCGCGAGTCAGAACTTGAAAAGCTGCGCGAGGCGCATCCGATCATCGGCAAGATCTTGGAGTACCGCGAGTTCCAGAAACTCCTCTCCACGTACATTGACAATATTCCGAAGATGGTCGCGGAGGACGGGCGCCTCCACGCCGAGTTCGTGCAGGCGGGCACCACGACCGGCCGCATGGCGTCTAAGCACCCGAATCTCCAGAATATCCCGATTCAGACCGACCGCGGACGAAGGATTCGGAACAGCTTTGTCGCGGAAAAGGGATTTGTCTTGCTCGCGCTTGACTACTCGCAGATGGAGCTTCGGATCGCGGCGATGCTCTCCGGAGACGAGAAGCTCATCCATATCTTTCAGGCGGGAGAAGATGTGCATACCTCGGTCGCCGCGTACGTCTTCCGGGTGGGGCGAGACGAGATTAC
>VMES01000004.1:0-10381 GCA_007375655.1 Parcubacteria group bacterium Greene0416_79
TAATCCTGCACGCGAAGTTCTTGCCCGTAATCAACGGAAAGAACATGATCCCGCTCACGATAAACGAACCAAACGGCAGCAAAAAAACTCCGATGCGTGTTATCCAAAGAAGTATCTTATCAAGCATGGTCATCCCATTAGATTAGAGACAGGACGCGGACACCCGTGTTCCGCTTTCTATCCTGAGTATTCCTAATAAACAAAGGGTATCAGTGCCGGACGAACAGTCACCGACGAGCGGCCGGTGCCGTTAACGAGGGCATAGGCGGTATAGTAACAATAGAGCGGAGGGTTGACAAGCTGGGGCATGGAATTATGACTGCGCCAAATATTCTAAGGGATAGCGAAAGAGGGGCCATTGATCTAGGTGGGGACAAGTGGATTAATTTTCTTCTATCACTTCCCACGAGAGCGGAGTGGCAAACGGGATGTCGCGCGCCGCGCGTCTCCCGATAATCTCATCATACCATTTAGTCGAGAGTCCAAATGACGGCCGGACATCACGGATATTTTTAGAGGTCAAGCGCTCTCCTTTTTTAATATCTCTCGCGGCAAAGAGAGAGCGACGCCATCGCATATTATACCTTTCTTCCGCGCTCTTCGGTCCATAGATAATGTCCCCAAGCGCCTCCTCTGAAACGTCTATCAAATGCGTACCGCTCTCAAACGCTCTAATGGACAGAACCATTTTTTTAAACTCTTCCGGTTCTATAGAAAACCGGGCGTCCGGTCCACCGGTCTTGCGATCAAGAATCAAATGTTTTTCAATGATGCGTGCTCCGACCGCGACGGCCATCACAGGAATATCAATACCAGCGTTATTGTCGGAAAACCCGGCAATAACACCAAACCGCTTCTGCAAATCTTGGATATTTCTTAAGTGCATATTCTTAAGGTTCGGCGCGCTTCTATAACTTGTCACACAATGAAGCGCGGCGAGAGCGCCAGCGCCTTCCGAGCGAAGCGTCTTAAGCGCCCACGCGATCTCTTCCTCACTAGAATAACAGAAGGAAATAATCACCGGTTTTCCGGTCTTCGCCACCTTCCGAAGCAACAAAAAATCGGTCGCCTCGTATGCGGCAATCTTGTAGCACGAAACGCGCATCTCTTCCAGAAAATCCACCGCGGTCTCGTCAAACGGGGATGAAAACAGAATGATGCCGAGTTCATCCGCAATCTTTTTCAATTTCGGCTGCCACTCCCACGGCGTATAGGCTTCCCTATATAGTTCATAGAGCGTCTTTCCTTTCCACGCGCGCGGCGTCTCTTCTCCGCCCACTCGAAACCACTCCCGGTCGGAGTTAAGCGTAATCGTATCGGGCGTATAGGTCTGAAGCTTCACCGCGTCCGCCCCGGCTTTCTTCGCCGCCTTCACCAACGCGACCGCCTCATCAAACTTTCCGAGATGGTTACCGGAAATCTCCGCGACAATAAAGCAGGGAGCTCCTTGACCGATTGACCTATCATTAATTTTTATGCTGCCCTCCATTGAAGTTATACACGCAAGAAATGTACGCGGTTACTTCCGCTCAAAACGCTTCAGAGGTAACGATTGAGTACTAAACTGAGAGAGTGTATGCCTTTTATATCTGTCTCGCTTTTTATGCGATACCCTGATTTCTGAAATGTTTTGACCGACGCGCGATTGTCCGGTTTGATGTGCGCACGAAGAGTGTTGATGTTCTGGAATGTGTCAAAAAAATCCCGAGAAGCGCGGCGTACTACCTCCGTTCCATATCCTTTGCCACGAGACGCACACTGAATCGCAATATTAATCTCGGCTTCCTCTTTACTTACGACATCAAACCGGACCTGGCCTATCGGTTGCCCATCCAGTTCCGCTATCCAGAGAGGGGAGTTTTTGTCCTTTAATTTTTCTTTAAGCCACCGTTCGTGATCCGGGAATAGTATCGCCTCCGAAGAAAATGAAGCCGCTCGAACAGACGGTTCATTTCTAAGTTCAAAGAGAAACCGTGCGTCCTCATGAGTTGCCTGTCTTAAGCGTATCGTCATACAAACGTATATGAACCCGACTTACTCTATAATCCGCTGCCGAAGGGGCTCCGGCGGGAAGCATTCTTCTTCCTCCAGATACGACGAACGCCTCTCTGGGTTCATGAGAGCGTTTACGCGCCATGTTGGGTAAACCTTGGTCCATACTGCCTATGCTTTTTCAAAAGAGTATGCTGCTCATCTCGTAACAGAGTACCGTTCGCGTCTGTCTCAAAGAGCGACTTGTCGGTGAATGAATCAACGACCGCATCGAATGCTTCTTGGCTCATGCCGGAAAACGCGAGAAATTTGCGCACTCCATCCCAAGGATAGTGGCCGTCGTAGTGTTCCACGAGGCGCACCGCCTCCTCTCGAGATATCCGCCCATTCCGGACATCCAGACAGGCGTGGTCCGTGGCGCGTCCGAATCCGAATTTTACGAACTTAAGATAATCATGAACGGACTCCAGGTCTTCGTCCAGATTTTCATAGTCGGTATAGGTTCCCTCAACCGGCCCGTCTTCCTTGACCGAGAATCCGTACCGCCTCATAAGCTCCACCTGGGTCCGCGCGTCCCACTTGAAGTAATAACCCAAAAAGACACCCCGTATCTTCGCTTCCTCAAGCTCCCCCAAGGATGGATAGCGATACGATATGAGGTCCTCCTCGGTAATACCGTCATATCCGATCATGTCCGCAATCCGGAGACCAAGCAACCCCCCGAACTCTTCCAACCAGCGTCGGTCAAGGATATTTCTCATCCGCGCAACTTTTGGCCCGCCGTACTCCAGTTGCGAATTCTCTCCCCAGATGATGAGCGGTATCTTCATCTGTACCGCGAGACGCACCGGTATCGTAAAAATGCCGAGGTGGTTCGCCCACTCGTTGTCGCCCACCTCCCTAAATCCGCGAAGACACATCTTTTTGTACACCTCCGGATTCTTTTCAAACACCATGAGGTCGCACCCGAATGCCCGTTTGATGTTCTCCCGATTCTTTCGCCCAAGATCATTACGCGTGGTGGTCTCAAAACTTACCAAAAGCGGATTGAGTCCATATATCTTCTTTGCCATATACACCTGGTAGTGACTGTCCTTACCACCACTGACAGGAATGATGCAGTCATAGTTGCCAGCATTTTTCCCCTGGTATGTCGCGATAACATCACTCTCAAACTCCTTCTTTCGCTTCTCCCAATCAATCGTGTTCTTGAGTGCTGCTGACTGACATGCGTCACAGACACCCTTTTCATCAAAAAAAAGGTCGGGTTTTGTGTTGGGCATAACGCAGGCGGTACAGTAGCGAAAGGTTGTTTCCATATTCACATACTCTATATTCGTGTCGCGATGCCGTTTTTTGCAAGATGTTCCTTGATGGCGAGCGGAGTTACCTCGGTATACTGAAAAATACTTCCTGCCGAAAGCGCCGACGCTCCTCCTTCTTGGATAACCTTGAGACAATCGCCCATGTTACCAGCCCCTCCTCCTGCAATGACCGGAATGGTTACGGCTTCGGAAACGCTTTTTACCAACGAAAGGTCGTATCCGTTCATTTCTCCGTCGCGATCAATGGAGGTGAGAAAAATTTCTCCCGCCCCTCGCTTCGTTACCTCTTGCGCCCACACCACCGCTCTTAACCGTGTGTTCTTTCTTCCTCCGTTGGTGAATACATGATACTCTCCGTTGACCAATTTTGCGTCAATGGAAACCACGATACACTGGCTCCCGAACTGCGCGGAGGCATTGTCTATAAACGATGGGTCGTTGACTGCGCTCGTATTGATGACCACCTTATCGGCGCCGAGGCGCAACAACATGCTAATGTCCTCAACTGTCTTTATGCCACCGCCAAGTGAGAGTGGCATAAAACATTCCTTCGTAATTTCCTGAAGTAACCACGGCTTGATGCCGGTATGTGTGGCATCTAGATCAAGTACCATCATCTCGTCAACATCCCTCATATTGAACACACGGACCGCAGCGATATAACTCCCGATATTGCGATGCTCGGAAAACTGGATGCTTTTGACCAGTCGCAAATCCTTTATGGTGAGGCACGGGATGATTCGGACTTTAAGCATAGTTTATGCGCGAAGATGCAGGAAATTAGTAAGCAGTTTCAGTCCGCTCTTTTGGCTTTTCTCCGGATGAAACTGGACGCCGAAGATATTACCTTTCTCAATGGAAGCGATAAACACCTCACCATACTCGCAGGTTGCCGATACCGACCCTTTCTCCTCCGACACCAAAATAAAGCTATGTACGAAGTAAAATATCCGAGACGAAATGTCCGTGAAGAGTGTTGCTTCCGGTTTGGGAGACACATCGTTCCATCCCATATGGGGAACCCGAAACTTCGTCTTGTCAATCTCAAACTGACGCACCGTTCCGGGAATCCAGCCGAGTCCAGAGTGTGTCCCCCCTTCTTCTCCAACGGTTGCAAGCAACTGCATCCCAAGACATATTCCTAGAAAAGGTTTCTTCCTTTCAAACACTTCATGCGTAAGCACCGATATGAGTCCCCTCTTTTTCAGGTTCTTGATGCCGTCCCCAAACGCGCCCACTCCCGGGAGAATAATATGGCTGGCCTGTTTCAGATCGTTTTGATTATTTGAGACACGTGCGGTCGCCCCTAAAAACTCCAGGGCATTCTTGACCGAGCCGACATTTCCCATTCCATAATCAACAATGGCAATCATCTGTGAAAAATCTACTTAACTGTTTTCTGAAGACAGTGGACATTCTGTGCACACACCTCCGGATGTGCATCCAAAAATGCAATCGCTTCCCTTGCGCGAAGGAACAAACCCCGCCGACCTTTTTTTATACCATAGATCGTCTCCATCATTAAAAAATCTTCCGGGTAATCAACGGTGAGGCGGTACGGCCGTAGGTATTCTCTCGTCGGTACCACAATCGGCGAAACCCTCACATTACCCGCCCTGTTTTCGGAGAGGTAGGGTGTAACATGTTCGCGCTCGTAGGGCTCTTTTGCTTCACGCTCTGCCAGTTCAAGCGCAGAAAATGAGAGCACCTCCACATCCAATCCGCGCGGCAATTCCCGTTCACCCGGAGCGGTGTTGCTCACGTAGTCAAACGAACCTGTCTCAAAAACCGAGAGACACTCGTCAATAAGCTCCGGAGCAATGAGAGGACAATCGGATGTTATTCGTACAATCGTGTCGGCCGAAAGGTTTTTGGCACAATGATAGTATCGGTTAAGCACATCATCCGGTGAGCCTCGGTAGCAAGGGATGTGATGCGTGTTGCAGAACTCTGCGATAACAGAATCCTCAGGAAGATCAGTGGTTGCAATTGCAACGGTGTGAGCCTTTTTTGACTGCCGACAACGTTCAACGACATAGAGAAGCATCGGCTTACCGTGAAGCAACTTCAATGCCTTACCGGGCAATCGGGTTGAACCCATCCTCGCTTGAATGATGATAGCGATCATACGATTATAGAATCTGTGAAAGCGTGTCAATGACTTTTTTCTGGTCTGTTGCGCTCAGCGTGGGGAAAATCGGCAAAGAGATACTTTCTCCGTAAAACTTTTCGGCGCGAGGACAGAGACCTTTGGCGTACCCAAGTCTTTGATAGTAGGGGTGCCAATACACCGGAATGTGGTGCACCTGAACGCCGATTCCCGCCTTTCTCATCTGATTAAAAACATACAATCTCTTCTCGGGACCTCCCATAACTCTGATCACATACAAATGAAAAGCAGACCTCGTACTGTTCCGTTTGAGGTTGGGGAGAATAAGTCTATCGATAAGATGAGAAAGCTCACGGTCATACCGTGCCGCAATGGTATATCGCTTAGACAGAAATGTGTCCACCTTCTTTAACTGGGAGATACCGAGTGATGCTTGCATATCAGTCATGCGGTAGTTAAATCCGAGCGACTGCATTTCCTGATACCAGTCTCCATCAAGCGCGGTCTTACTTACAAAATTACTCTTCACAATACCGTGCGTCCTAAATGACTTAAGTCTTTCATAGTAGCCCCGGTCGTTCGTTACCACGGCTCCACCTTCCCCGGTGGTCATTGACTTGACCGGATGAAAACTAAAAACGGTCAGATCGCTTAGTGAACCTATCTTTTGGGCATGATAGGTGGCGCCGAGCGCTTGGCACGCGTCCTCGATGAGGAGGAGGTTATGCTTCTTTGCCAAGAGGCGAAACTCGTCAAGATCAACGGGATACCCTGCGTAGTCCACCACCACAATCGCCTTGGTCTTTTTGTTGATTTTCAACGCAACCGACGCAGGGTCTAAATTCCCCCGCTCATCAATGTCGGCGAAGACCGGCATCGCACCTACATAGAGGCCCGCATTTGATGTCGCCGCAAAAGTGAGAGGAGAGGTTATGAACTCATCTCCCCGAGTAAGCCCTGCGACAGAAAACGCTCCGTGCAGAGCCGCGGTACCGCTTGAAAAAGCCACGGCGTATCTCGCCTCGCAGTAGCGGGCAAGCGCTTCTTCAAACGCGGCCCCGGTCGGTCCTTGCGTTAACCAGTCGGATTTCAAAACGTGGGTAACCGCCGCGACATCCCGACGGTCAATGGATTGATGCCCGTAGGGAATTATTTTCTTCCTTGCCATAGTGGAAAAGGTTATTCAAAATCCGGCACTTTGATCTCTTTTAGTTGAGAAACTTTGTTGCTTGCATAGTTGAAATCCTCCGGGACTTTCTTGTTCTTGCGCAAATGAGTACCGTCCCACCACTCATGAGTCGGTTCAATGACATAGCAATTCGAGAGCTCCCACGCACGCCGTGCTTCGTCCTGCGACATGAGCATCTCATGAAGTTTCTCGCCGGGGCGCACGCCGATGATCTTCACCTCGCATTCCGGTGCATGGGTAGAAAGCAAATCTGCTATTTTCATCGCGGAGAGTTTCGGTACAAAGATCTCTCCCCCCCTCATGTGTGCTAACGCAAAGAGTACTAAACTGGCTGCTTGCGAAAGCGTAATCCAGAATCTGGTCATGTCCTTATGAGTAAGTGTCACCACCCCTGTTTTCTTTTGCTCCTGAAGCACTTCAAGAAAACTGCCGCGGCTTCCGATGACATTCCCGTACCGCACGACGCTGAAAGATGGAGGCGTCCTCGTTGTCCGGCGATACGCGTTCGCCGCGATTAAAAGCTTTTCGGCGCACAGCTTGGTGGCACCGTAGAGATTGATAGGATTCACGGCCTTGTCGGTTGAGACAAGGAGTACCTTCCCCACCCCGTTGTCCAACGCGGCATCAATCACATTCTGCGTTCCAATAATATTGGTCTTCACGGCCTCAAGCGGATTAAACTCAAGCGCCGGAACCTGCTTGAGCGCGGCGGCGTGTACCACAATGTCAACGCCGGCAAAAGCCCGCTCAAGACGGGAGAGGTCCCGGACATCTCCTAAAAAGAATCGCAGGCGGTCTTTGGAATCCTTGAGACGAGTCCGCATTTCATGCTGTTTGAACTCGTCCCGGCTGAAGATGATTATCTTCTTGGCGGGAGTATCGTTGAACAAGGTCTCCGTGAATTGCTGACCGAAAGAACCGGTGCCGCCGGTTATTAAAACTGTCTTGCCTCGCAAATATTCGGCATTCATAATGAAAGATTATACTGATAAAATACGCTTATGCGCTTTTCGCAAACACTGACGCGATGGCTCCCGCGAGGGCGCGCGCATTCTCCTCCGGAGAAAGGACGGAAACTTTCTGTCCGTCCCTGTCAATATAGCCGTGAAAAGTTGCAGCGTCAAAATGATGAAGATACTCCACGAGGTCGGATTCCGAAATTGAAAAACCGTTGATGATCTTCCTAATCGCCTCTTGACAGGAAGAGACGCTTCTCACCTTGAATATGCCAGGCGCATGACGGTACCACGGATACCCGAAGACCAGCACGGGCTTCCGCCTCATCACAGCCTCAAACCCCGCCGTGCCGGTAATAGTTGCAACTGCGAGCGCGTGCTTCGTGAGATCGTAGGTGCTTGTCTCTATCGGAACCACCCGCACATTTTTTATCTTCGCGACGGCCTTGTAGTAACCTTTAAACCGATAGCTGAAATACCCGAAGCCCCGATAGAGCCATTGTGTCGGATGCTCTTTAACATAGAGCGTCCATCCTTCGGGAAGCGCTGCCGAAAGTGTCCCGACGAGCAGTATCTGGTCCACGAAGATCCCGCCCTGCGGAGAAGAGTTCCGTTCCGGCTGATAATGCAGGGGAAAGTAGAGGTATGGTTTTGAGAAATCGGCTCCGACCGCTACGCGCTCATATTCTTTTTTCAGGTTAGGACGAAATCTCTTGAAGGGTGCGGAAAAGACTTTGGGAAGAACCGAGAAATCTTTATGAGCGAAAAGCGTCGTGAGCATGGACCGCGCCTTGATGAAGAGGAGCCCTGCTCCGCTATATCGCCGTTTAATGTCTCTGACGAAGACCGGCGTTGCATCCGCACCTGCTTGGCGGTGAAGCTCATACTCCCTCCGCAGATCGGAGGGAAGTCCGTCAAGAGAATCGGAGACAATCAAAGAATCGGCGCGCTCCTGACCGTGCAGATAATCGGACATAACGATCATTCTGTCTCCAACCCAGGTCGGTTCCATCATGACCGTGCGTATGCCACTCCGGCGCGCGAGAGCATAAATCACGAAATCATAGACCGAATGCGGCACGGTCGGAAAGACGACTGCATCCGGACGATAACGCTTCAGTATGGCGTCCCAATACCCAACCAAGGTGTGGTACAGAAATTTTCGTTCGCTTACCGTTTTCTTCTCAAAGTGCTTGTTCATCATGGTGAGAACGAGCGACTCGGTTTCATACAGCTTTTCAAGAAGTTCCGGATCTACCGGTGGAATATCGCAAGAAAGACCGCGGGCGGGAATGCCGTGAAGCGCGTCCATGTGTTCGTGCAAAACGGTCTCGGGAAATTCTTTCGGAACCACTTCTTTCGCGATATTCGCGCACGTCCAATACGCGATGCGATGCTCTTTTTTAAGCTCGCGCACCGCCTCAATCATGCCAAGCTCTTTCCCTCCCCAATTGATAATGAATAATTTCATGCGAATCACTTCTCTAACTCTTTCACGATGAATGCGCTCAGGTTTTCCATACACTCTAAAGCGCTGACCGTTGAGGCTCGGCCGGACGTTTGGGCGATAAAGGCTCGTACGGTGACCGATTCAAAACACTTAAGATAGTTGCGTATGACCCCGGCATCCGGCCTATACCCACCCATAATCATTCTCATGGCTTCGGCGCAATCATGCGCTCCGGCTACTTTGAATATCCCCGGACAATCTTCATACCACACCTTGCCGAAAATCATGGCTGGTTTCCCGCGAAGCGCCGCCTCCCACCCGGCCGACCCGGTGACTGCGCAGGTTGCGATAGATTCGTTAATCATCCGGTATGAATCGGTTGCGAGTGGGATGAGTACTATATTCTTGATCTTTGCGATCCGGGCATAATATCCTAGGTAGCGGGTACTGTTAAATCGGATCCCAAAGTGAAGCCACTGCAGAGGGTGCTCTTTGACATAGATTACAACTCCGGGCGGAACCGATGCGGATATAATTTCGAGCGCGAGCAGTTGGTCCACAAACACGCCTCCCTGCGGACTTGTCGTTTTTTCAGGCTGCTTCTGAAGTGGAAAGTACACGAAGGGCTTTTCGAATTGGGGCGTCTGCTCGAGTGCTTTGTATTCTTTTTTGAGATCCGGAATCCCTGGAATAGAAAGATGCGTGTAGAGCTTGATGAGCAAGAACGGTACTCTCTCCCACATAAGCCAAAGGAAAAATCGCGGCACCTTCCGCGCAAAAGAACCGTCACGGATGCTTCGCTCCACTCTCCGCCACGGGATGCCGAGTTTCCACGAAGTATGCTTCTTTTTCTGATCCAAAATATAGCTTGGCGTGGCGGAAAAATCCCGGCGGCTGCGCAGCTCATAGTACGTACGGATATCGGGGGCAAGCTCGTCTATGGACACCTTCCGACCGGCATGGGCGGCAAGCTCTTTCTTTAGCGTCTCCGTGAGCCGTTCAAAATCCGTAAATAAAAGCAGACGGCCGGGAAAGCGGGTGTCATCAAAAAGAATGGTCTTGATACCGAAGATATGCGCCAACTCGTAGATGATGTAGTCATAAACGAAATGGGGCATATTAGGGAAGATAATCGCGGCGGGCTTAACCAAACGCAACACTCCTCTCCAGTAACGCACCATTTCGTAGTAGATTCTCCGCCGTTCATCTACGCAAAGCGTGTCAAAGAATCGATTCATCATGGTGAGCGTGATTGATTCGGTTCGGTGCAACTGTTCTATGAGCTCCTCTTCGAGGGGCAAGAAATCGTCGGCATTAACCGCGGGAGCAGGAATTGCTTTTTCCGCATCCGTTAGGACC
>VMES01000004.1:10395-13580 GCA_007375655.1 Parcubacteria group bacterium Greene0416_79
GCGGGCACTAAGGCGCGATCGGTGATGGTTCCGACGAAATACGCCGTCTCATGTCCATGTTCCTTGAGCCGGTTGATTAATATCCCCAGATCAGGGTCGCTTTCTCTTCGTGCCCAGCTTAAAAGAATCTTCATGTTCTTAGCTTAACTTATACACCCGTGAAAAATAGGACTCTTTATCCTTCAGAAGTTCGCTGGGCTTACCTTCCTCCACAATGCGCCCCCCCTCCAGGGCGACGAGACGATCGGCGTACGCAACCGTGGAGAGTCGGTGCGCGATGACGATAAGGGTCATCTTTCCTTTAAGCGTTTTTACGGATTCCTGAATGAGCGCTTCCGATTCATTATCAAGCGCGCTCGTCGCTTCATCCAATACCAGAATTTGCGGTTTGCGCGCAAGCGCCCGCGCAAGTGCGATGCGCTGACGCTCCCCTCCAGAGAGACGCATACCCCTCTCCCCTACTATCGTTTCGAAACCCTGCGGTTCGCGCAAAACGAATTCATGAATATGTGCAAGTTTCGCCGCTTTCTCAATATCTTCCTTTGAAAGAGACGGGTCGTAGAATCGGATGTTATTCGCAATTGTGTCATTCAAAAGGAATGGCTCCTGCGGCACATAGCCAATGTTTCTGCGCCATTGTCGAAGGTCTATCTCCGTGCTCGGGACTCCATCAAGTATGAGCTCTCCTTTTGTGGGCGGCAGTAAACGTAGTATAAGATCAACGAACGTGGTCTTGCCGGCGCCGCTCGGCCCAATGAGACCAACCATCTCTCCTTTAGAGAGGGAAAGCGTTAGATCGGAGAGAATTTGATGTTTGCCATGCTCAAAATGCACCCCCTTCAACTCAAGTAAACGCTTAAAAACAAACGGCGAATCCCCTCCGCGCGCTTCAGGGTGCGCTTCGGCCTCTTTCTTGTAGTTAAGCGCCGCGAGCACATGCGGAACACGGGAATTAACATCGTGAACTTCCGACTGAATCTGCTGGACGTTCACGAACACGCGGTTCACCGCATAGACGATCACGGCAAACGAGGGAAAATCAAACGTACCGGCTTTATAGAGAAACGCAAAGACGCCGATAATGAAAAAGACGCCGAGCGGTTGTAGGACGATGTCGCTTAGAATACGCACCGCTTCGGAACGAATCCTCAATCTGCGCAGGAGATCTATGAGCATATTGTTTTTGCCGAGCACTCCCTCCTCAGAGGCGCTCGCCTTAATGAGCTTCAAACCAGCTATGTGCTCGTTTAAGAAATGAGCGAATCGCTTATACTTTTTGAGCATAACCCCTGAAAGCATCCGGTAGCGGCTAAAGAAAGGTTTGAAGAGCAGAAGTATGAAGATACCGAAGAGGAGCGCGATGCTCGCGACCACCGGAGAAATACTCACGGCAAGAAACCCGTATACGGCGATATTTATGAGCACGACGGAAAGCGAACCGATATGAAAGAGCACCCCGGAACTGCGGCCTACATCATTAAGAAAGACCTGATCTACGAATCCGACTTTCTGCGCCTTAAGATGGAGCCAATCGCTCTTAAGGAAAAGATTGAAAAGCTCTCCTCTCGTCTCAAACTCGTAGCTCGCCATGATCCGCAAATTCACGTAGCGGCTCAAAAAGGAAAGAAGCGCCTTCAGCGCGAAAAGGACGGCAATGAGGATGAGGAGAACGGTCGCCGTGTACTCTATCTCAAAATATCCAAATGTCTGCTGGATGAATTTGGAAATCGCATCAGAAGGAACATGTTGCTGCCCACCCACGAAAGAGAAGAGCGGAATGATGGCGTTAATGCCCACGCCTTCAAGTATCCCGCTTAAGAAATTGATCAGAATAATGAGCAGGATGGAGAACGTATAGCGGGCATAGGCCGCACGAAGTAGTCGCCATGCCCGAAACAATTTTATATCGGAAAGGAATTTCATGGCCGGTGTACCTCGCCGTCGTCAAACTGATGCCGTCCCCAGTTATGGAGATAGGTTTTTCGCTCTTCGCGAGGTTTTCTGGCAATTTCTTTATCCACATAGTACGAGTCCCCGCTTTCACCTTCGTCCCGCGTTGAGATTTCTTCAAAGATAGCTCCGGTCTTCGTCTTAAAGCTGTGCCAGACGCCGCGCGGGACCCAGAGCGTATCTCCGGGGTAGAGCGTGTACTGCTTTCCCTCAATCAAAACCTCAAGTTCTCCGGAGAGCATCTGAAAAGTCTCGTCTTTCTTTTTGTGATAGTGCGTCGGGTGCGCCTGCCCCGAAAGCTGGACGACAAGCTTCTTCGCGTACTCGCGGTTGATGCAAGTGATAATCACGCAACCCGTTTCAACGAAGCGTGGAAGTCCATAGTGATGCGAAATCTCCACGGTGAAGTCGTGCGAGAGTGGAATACGCGCTTCATTAAGAAGACCCTTTACCGCGTGTACCACCGGATAGATATAGTCCTTTTTGCTCTTTGCGCGCTTCGCCGCGATACCGCTCGAAATCGCCTGCCCGCTACGATAGGGACGGGCGGCAATAAGACGCGTACGAAAATCCCCGCTTTGGAGCTGGCCTTCCGTCCACGGCATCGCGAAAAACACTGCATCGCGAGTGAGTTCCTGTCCCCCAGAAATATCGGTCTTCGCGTACACGCCCCGGCTGAGCGAAGACAGGTCTTGTTGTTCCTTTTCGTCCTTCGGACGCTCCGCGTATTCGTCCCCGCACTCTGCCACCGCTTCCTTATGGGCAGAAAGCCATGAGCGCAATTGTCTTGGACTCGCCGAATACGCATTGAGCTTTATGGTCTCCGTCGGTACGCCAATGTGCTTTTCAAAGATGCGGGCGCCTTTGGCGTAGGCAAGTCCGATGGCCGAGGTATTTTCCGGAGATTCATGCGTTGAAAACCCAACCACGATCTTCGGATACCGATTGCGCAATACTTCAATCTGATGAAGGTACAGCTTCTCGGGAGGTGTCGGGTAAATCGCGACGCAGTGTTCTAACGCAAAATGGACGCCTCGGTGTTCCAGGAAACTTACCGCGCGATCAACATCCTTAATCGCGAGCCCGCCGACGGAAATGATGGCCGGTTTCCCGGCCTCCGCGACCCGCTCAAGAAGCGGGAAATCAAGCGCCGAGCAACTTGCCACCTTGATGACCTCAATGCCAAGGGCTTCACAGACGGCGACAGAGGCTTCGTCAAACGGAGTTGCCATGGC
>VMES01000005.1 GCA_007375655.1 Parcubacteria group bacterium Greene0416_79
TCGAAATATCCCGATATTCCTCGTCATTTTTGACCGCGCCTCGCTCGAAATCAGCCAATGTCGCCTCAAAAGCAGGTTTTGGGATGAGTTTTAATGTTCTAATGTTAAAATAGTTTGCGACCGCAAACTATTTTAACATTGGGGCGTGCTGAATGATTTTTAAGGTCATTTAAGGACTGTTGCCGAAATGAGTTCTAAAATAAAAAAGCGGGCAGGACGCAGATGCGCCATGCCCGCATTTCTACGTGCGCGCTTTCACTCAGAGTTCTTCGTGAGAGGCCTTCGCGGTGCACGACCGATAAACTGTCCAATGTGGATTTGAGTCACCGTGTCAGTTTCTGCATCGTAGAGTCGTTGCCATGAATCCGGGTCAATCTTTTCAAAGACGATCTGAGCCAGCGGTATGCGCTTCTTGTTTTGCCGAAAGGCGAATGGTTCAATCAGAAGAGCGGCCTCGTACCACGCGTTCGGCGACGCGACCATCTCTGTAAGCCGCTTAAGAAGCCTCTTCCCCATTTTGCCGTTTGCGCGGAAGTATAGCTCCACGATCTCTCGCGGCGTCTTTGCGAGCCCTTCCATTCTCTGGCGACACGCTTCTCGCGCAGCTTCGTCAAAGGTTCGGTCGTAGCATTCCCTAAGTTTGGCAAAGTCCGTTTCCGCAGCTATCGTTTCGAGGAACCTCTGTTTTTCCAAAGATATCTTCGGGGACGTTCGGCTTCGGCGGGCGGCGTTCCGGCGGGGCAGTGAAGGCGGTTTCTTTTGCGTTTTCATTCAGTGGGTGGGGTCTACTATCTGGTTTACATCCTATTCCAGACGTCCTTTTCGTCAAGGGTGAATTCCGGGACTGGGGATTGACAATTTTTGAAGGTTTGCTAACCTCATGGGCAGATTGACAATCACAACATCCATGTCTAGTTCTCCTGCTTCGCATGAAGCTACGCAGGGGGTTGGGGCTAGATTTTTTGCCCATCTCGGCAGAAGGATGGCCAGTGCTCGGAACCGAATTATGTTCCATATTTCATGATTCATATTTCATTTTCATGTGCTGGTCCGGAGTCCCCCGTAACCATGGGATAATTGATGTCGTCTGATGCGCGGCTAAAGCGGACAAGAACGCCCTAGACGCGATACAGAGTCATGAGTCAATGAAAGGTCTGTAGCGTTTTGCGTTATGCGCTTCACGCTGCACGAAGTAAGGTGGCACCGCGGAAACGAAACCCGCCCTTATTATGCAACTTTTGCGTTGCGTAATGAGGGCGGTTTTTGTTTTCCATCATTTACTGCGAAAGGAATTGACTTATGAATAAAAATATCTCGCCGGTCTTTCTCTGTCCGAAATGCAATTGCCGTACAAGTTTGAGCAGGTGTGCCCAGTGCGGTCTTGAATTTACGGACGCTCATGTTGAAAAGAAACGGAAGACGAATCCTTGTCGGCCATGGGCGGGTACGGTAGGCGTCCCGAAGAAGGGGGAATAAGGTACCAGCCACTTTTTTAGTGGCAGAAAACAGAAATTGTCTTCTGGTCTCCATCCCCGGCTGTCTCCAACGGCCAGGGATTTTTTATTTTCCGCCTCCATTAACCTCTCGCCAAATATTACACCACATCACCCCCTTCTGGACATCGGATGTTGACACAGTTTGCTGTTTTTACTCCCACTTCGCCGTACATGCCATATAAGCACGATCGTGCTTATATGGCACTTTTGCTCTGTTGGGTGGGCAAGACGGCTTGGCGGAGCACGATGAAGAGGAATGGGTGTCAGGTACCTTCTACGGTGTCTATTCTTTTGCATCTGTCTGGGATTCTTCTGTCGGGGATTTTTAAGTTTGCAGATTTAGCATTTGCTCACGGCCGTGAGCAAAGGCTAAATCTGCGGAATCTTCAGAACATTATGCACCCCTTTCCGTATCCTACCATACTCCAGAGTATGGTAGGATTTCAAATTCTGCGCCGCGGCTCTTCAAGATGGAGACTTGCTTGTAACCCAATGTAAAAATAGTTTACGACCGTAAACTATTTTTACATTGGGTTAGGGGGGAGCAGGATTTGTTTTCTGCTCTCCTATTTCGAAACGGAGTACCGCTCAAGATAATGAAGGGCGACTTTTCGTACGAGCGCTCCGTCTTCTTTTGTTATACACATCCCGGAATAGTGCGCAGGATATCGGCGCGCTACAATGAGGGGACATGCAGAGGAGTATCAAGAGGATTCTCCATGGTCTGTACTCGCCTTTGAGTTGCGGGATTGTTTCCCTTGCGCTCTTCTTTGTATTCTCCGTTGCGTCCCCGGTCCTTGCGGCTCATCAAGGAGCTGCGGAGCACACACTCTCGGGCTTTGCCTGGTCGTCAAACATCGGGTGGCTCGGCTTCAATTGTGTTGACTCCTTTTCCTGTGCCGTCAGTCCTTACCGCGTGACACTTGAGCCAGACAGAACCCTCACCGGGTATGCGTGGTCTTCGTCTGTAGGGTGGGTGAGCTTTACTCCTTCGGGTCCCTATCCTGAAGCGCCCCAAGAGCGCGCGCGGCTCAACGTCTCTACAGGCATGCTGACTGGCTGGGCACGCGCGTGTACTGTATTTGCAAGCGGCTGCAGCGGTTCCCTACGGCCTGACAGCGAGCGCGGCGGTTGGGACGGTTGGATAAAACTCTCGGGGAACACAAGGGACGGCGACTCCTATGGCGTGCGCCTTGACGGAGACCGGTTTAGCGGCTTCTCATGGGGCGCAGATGTCGTGGGTTGGGTGAACTGGAGCAACGTACGGCTCTCTCCTGAACTTCCTGACCTTACGGCAGAGACGCCCACCATGACTGGTCTTACTCCCACTGGACAGGAAGGAGCATACTATGAAGGCACGGCTACGCTCTCCGGTGTCATAGAGAACCGAGGCGGAGGAGACGCGCCCGGGACGTTCACGAACGAGTACCGGTGGAGCCTCAGGGGAGTGGAGGGAAGTTTTGAACCTTTCCGTGACGGCGCGAACACTCCCCGCGCCTTCTTCCTCACTGATCGTACCTCCCCCCTCTCGCACGACTCGTCCCGCTCCGTCTCCTCCCACACCTTCGTCATCGGAGTCGGCACCTGGTACATGGACCTCTGTGCTGATTATCCCCGTCCCGGGAGTATAGCGGAGACAGATGAAGCAAACAACTGCGGACCTGCGCTCAAGGTAGTCATCGTACCTACACTACCGTCACCTTCTCCTTCTGTGCCCGCTGCTCTGGCTCCCTCCTGCAGCGCCGGAGCAGGGAAGATAACGGTCTCGTGGGTTCCGGTGATTTCTGCAACCAGCTACCGGCTCTATCGGGGAAGTTCCCGCGACTTTACTCCTGCCGATGCCACACTCATAGACGCTGACTCTGCGAGAGACGGTGTACAGGACTTCATTGTTACTTCCTTCACCGACTCACTCCTCACCGCAGGCGCCACCTACTACTACCGCATCTCTGCCTTAAGCGGAGCGGTCTCCGGTACACCCTCTCCTGCAAGCGCTCCTGCCACGCCTTCGGTGCTCTGCCCTGACCTTGTGGTGGAGAAGATTGAGGTCGTGAGCGCTGACGCTAACCCTAACGTTTTTGACCCTGCCTCGGTGCCTGCAGACACCCCTGTGCGCTTCAGGGCAGTCATCAAGAATCAGGGAGGGGGGACGGAGGTGAAGTTTAATAATCAGTTTGTGGTGGATGAGATTTCAACGCGACCATATACGAGCGATAGATCGTTACCCGGACTTGGAGCAGGCGCGATATCTTCGCCCGTACAGTCAGATATCGTTTCTCCCACTATCGGCCCCCACTCCCTTACGGTCTGCGCGGATAGGCCGCCAGCCGGAGCGGGTAATGTAACAGACGAGACAAGCGAGACGAACAACTGCCGCACCCTCACTTTCACCGTAGTCACCCCGCCTTCCGCCACCCTTGAGTGCTACGACAAAGTAACCGGAACCTACCGCACCGACTACTGCATCGTTGACTACGGAGAGAAGCCAAAACTCCGTTGGAACACCGGCGGCACACCCACCGCATGCGAAGCAAAAGGGGACTGGAAGGGAGGGAGAGCAACGATCGGCGGCATTGAGAACATCACGCTGCCCCCCTCCGGCGCCGGAGGCAGCCCCCTTGAGTACTTCTTCAGCATAGAGTGCAGTAGATAATGATACAGGGAACATGGAGCATGAAATATACATATGAAATATGATGAAGGCAATACAAAACTTGCCCCGTGGCCGTCTTCGGCTTTACGGGGTCAAGCCCCTCCTGTGGATAGTGTGTGGACGCACGGTGCAGAAGCTCTTCCCTGCCTTATTTCTCAAGCTAGAAACAGAGATTTCAATCAAGGTATTTCTCACGCATCCTTCCCTGGAATCTTGATTTTCTCTCCGAGATATGATATATTCTCCTGAAATATTCGGATGTGCGCCCGCCCGCCTGTGCTTCGCCCCTACGAAGTCGGGCAGGTATTCGTAGTACGCTATTCGGATACTGTTCTTTGACACCTGTCTGTGCAGGTGACGCGAGAACACAACCCTACAAGAAAGGAGGACAGCATGAAAGAATGCTTACTCATCCTAACTCTTGCGGGAACTGTGTTTGCGCAAGAGTTTTTGCTCCCCATCGGGGAGAATGTGGATAGACGGGAGATGGAAGTTTCCATCGGTCTCGGAAATGACGATACGGGCGAGTATTTGAGTGAGTTAGTTTCCTATGTACCAGCGATGGGTTCTCTGGAACAAGTGATTGAAGCAAAACTCGCTTCATTCGCTACCAACCCTCCTGCGGGAACGGGACAGGATACTTACAGTATTCAAATCATCGCAAATCCAGGACCTTATGCAAAAGTGTATTTCTCTCTCCAACGATCCAACGGCCGCTGGGTTATCCCCGAGGAAGTGCTGGATATTGAGCTGGAGTATGGAGAGGTAACTGTTACCCTCACCGGAATTACGAAGGTGGAGATAGAAGTACGCGGAGAGGGGCAAACCGAGCGTTTCTCAAGCGATGGGAGTGGCGTCGGTTCACCCTGTTATCTGCAAGCGATAGATCGGGATCTCAAGATCGGAGAGGTACGCCTCGCTCGCGAGTACGTGAACCCCAAGTACCGCCCCTCCTGGATCACCGAAGGAGAAGTCATCCTCTGGGAAGAAGATCGTAAGGCGGTCTTCAACATCCTCAACGGATACTTGATTGAGGCATCAGATCCCAAACCAGTATTCCTCGCCTCCCTTGTTGCCCTCCCGCTCCCGCCCCGCATCACCGCCATCAAGAGAGAGGGAAACATCACAACCCTCACGGTGGAGAGTGTCGGGAGTATTGGCACGACGCTCGTTCTGTGGAAGGAGAAGATGGGAGACGACTGGCAGGTCATCTCCTACGCCTCCTCGCCGCTTCGTTTGAACGCAAGCGGCATCGGCACTCTCTTGCACGAGACCGAAGCCCCAACCGGCTTCTATCGCATCGTGCGCTCCGAGGACGCCCAGAGTGAGGTTGTTAAACCCAGATGAAATAGTGTCCCCTCACTCTAGTGTCTGCCCTTCTGCCCCCCTACCCCTGACTGTCTTTTGACCGTCAGGTGTTTTTCTTTTCCGTCCACACAACGTCTCGCCGCTAACCTCTCGCCAAATATTACACCACATCACCCATTTCGGAACATCGGATGTTGACACAGCTTTTGACGCAACTTGTTGATTTGGCCGTACATGCCATGTAAGTACGATCGTACTTACATGGCACTTTTGAAATGTGAATGACCAGGGTGGCCTGGTGTTTATGCGTTCGTATGCTATTCTGATACAGATACGTTCTTTGTCATCCTCCTCGCGTGCGCGAGGGACAAGAACCGCTAACTAGGAGCCCTGCTCCGCAACACCGAAAGTTTGACCGTATGAAAAGACTTCTGCTCACTATTCTGCTTACCGCAACCCTTGTGGGGACTGCATTCACGCAAGCGCAAGAACCCTTCCTACCTATTGGGGAGAATGTTGATAAACGGGAAATGGAATTTTATCTGAGCATTGGCTCGGTACGTCGTCTATCTGTAGATGCTCCCGGTTCTTCTCCGCTCCCGGGCGGAATGCTGGTTACACGCCAAGTGAAGTATATGCCACAAACGACGATACCTCTTGCGAGATTTCTGGAAGAGCACCTTCGGGAAATGGCAGTGTTATTCTCACCGCTTGAGGCTTCCATCTTCGATTCCGATTATTTCTTTTTCTACATCAACAATGTAGGTCCGGGACCGTTTGTCAGACAACGACAGTTTAGACCAACAGAAAAAGACCGTCGCCTCATCATTCCAGAGAAGGTACTGGATATTGAGTATGAGCTTACATTTCAAGATGGGACGAAATTTGTAGTTGACAAACTGGAGTACGGAGATGTCGTCATACCACTAAGAGGCTGTACTGGCGTGGAGGTGGAAGCTCGGAATTTATGGGAAACGGGAACCAACCGGTTTTCCACCCTAAAACAAACAGGAGGTTCGGTGTGTCGGATTGATCACACACTTTTCAACACATTTGTGGTGCTTAGTCGCGAATATACAGTGCCGAGGTATCTGTGGTTTCGTCCTCCACCGCCTCGAAAGCCGATAGAACCCCCGACGAAACCGGGTGTGCTTAACCCGCGATTCTGCCGTTCCAAACTCTCTAGTGGTACCTCAGGGAGGGGAAGTTACTCTCTGGGAGGGAGACCGCTTTGCGGTCTTTAATCTCTTGAACGGACGCTTCCTCAAATCCTCTGCCCCGCCCCCGGCATTCTTGGAATCCCTTAAGATGCCTATGTTGTCGCCCGGCATCACCGGAATCACTCGCACCGGCGATAGCACGAAATTGACGGTGGAAGGCGTGCCGAACTCATCGGTTCTTGTGGAGTGGACCGAACAACTCGGTAAGCCATGGAAGCCGCTCACGCTGGATGTAGAAGGCCGTGCCGCCGCTTCACATCAAACTCCTGCTCCGTCTGGTTTCTATCAAGCGCGTCCGGCTCCTGCATCGGCAGCCCGATGATACGCTTGCGCAGTATATGTACACGACGCTTTGATACCCTTCAAAGCGTCTTTTTTGTGGTAGAATACACGACACAGATAACAGCAACTTTCATGATCAGCCAGGAAGCACTGCAAAAGATTTTAGGGATTGAGGAAAAAATACACATGACCGCCGAGGAAATGGCGGACAAATTGAACATAACTTTCTTTCCATATCATGAAGATAAGGTCAGCGAGGATGTAAGGCTTTTTGGTAAAAAACTCCACGATGTTTTAAAAAAGTTTAATGCAAATATCGTGCCGTTTGATCAAGCACTTGAGATTGTGCCGGTTCGATATATGATCAAACGTGGGGGGCGTATCCTCATGCACAATATACTCGCCCTATGTGACCGTATCATGCGAAGTAGAGATGCTCGTCATTTCATACATGCACGCACATTTGGAAATCTACTTAAACGAAGAAGGATAAAAAAGGGCATATCTGTGGTTGCGCTTGGCGAGAACAAAGCCGGCGCTCTTCCAATGGACTTTACCTCAAGTTTTACCGAGAGCACGGTTATCACTGTCCTGGATTGGCCCGCGGAATTGTCGGAAGAGGCAGAATTCCATCATCATTTTGATACGGCAATTCGTCTTTTTGCCTATCATATGACCGATATCGTTATTGCCGTGCGAAAAGATCGTTGGCTACTTTATAATTTTAATGCAGCGCACCCGATATATACGATGAGTGACCGAGATATAGAATGGGCGATTTTGCACTCACTGATTCCCAAAATCGTTGCGCCAATCAGACCACTAACCTTTTCCCACTTCACTATAGAGAAAGAGCCAACGCTCTATACTCACACTGACTTGCAGCCGTTTGTACAGGATTTCATTGACAGTGGGCCGTTCTTCGAAGAAAGAGGTCTCTATCCAAAAGGTAGATCAATCGATGACCTCCCGTTTCGAAACAACTTTTATCGTTGGATTGGCAAAATTCATCTTGATCAACGAAGTGGAATGAGTTATGGTTTCTTGGCACTCCAATTACCGAACGCGCTTCCGCGCGTGATATCGTTTTCCGAAGCGAAGGAAAAATATGGACGATATATAAGTGACGAAAAGGATTACTTCTTTATACAGCGCCGGCTATTTCTAATTGTGGAGCTTTCTCCAGGAGAGAAAGTTGTACTTTTAGTGCCGTCAGTAACGGTGTTAAGTCAACGTTCCGGTTGCAACAAAACAGCAATACAGCCAGAAACCGATTTACTCACGTTGGGACTTCGAGATGGCGAAATGTTTTTAGGCATCCCGAAAGGAATCAAAACACTACGAACATTTCGACCTTCGTTTGATACGCGCGTTATCCTAGCGCATGCCGTTGGAAACGCTATTATTGCCGCGCTTCTTAAGTATTGCAATCCGAGCGATCCATTTTCCAAACAAGCGGAAGAAAAGGGGGTTGCCATTGCGCATTGGCATGGCTATTTTCATCCAAAGCATGTACCAAAAGGTTGGCGTACGCATGGTCTTTCTCGGCCGCATGTATCTTGTTCATCTCCTCAGTCCGCACTTTTTGCGATTGGAGGAAAACTTGAAACGTTTAGACATGCATTCATAATGGGGGAACAATATCTTGGCGATATCCACATTGAGCCGCATCACGGTACAAATATTACCTTCCCGTCACTTAGAGCACTTGCCGAATTTTTGCAGAAAAACCAAGCTGCAACACGATTGGGGGATTCGTATTTAAAGTTATATACTATGGGAGATGGAACAATTTCTTAATTACTACAATCTCTCGCTTTTTCTTGGGGGTGTTGTTGCACTTCTTTCTGGTGTAGCGGTCTACTTCAGCGATCACAGAAAGATTGAAAACATTGCGTGGTTACTCCTAAACATTGCCACGGCGGTATGGAGCTTCGGCTACTTTTTGATGATTACACAAGCTGACCCACTTGCCGCGCTAGTGAGTAATTGGATTCTTCATTTTGGCGCTATTTTTATCCCAATTTTCTACCTGTTTTTTATTCTCTCGTTGACAAAAACACTAACCGCGCACCGTACTGTTTTTTTCTTCCTGATCCCAATTGTGCTCTTCTTTCTATTTGTTAATTTCTCACCCGCATTCGTCAGTAGCGTGATTCCAAAAGAACCTTTTGCGTTTGCACCCGATGCCGGACCCCTATACGGCTATTTCACATTCTATTTTTTCGCAACCGTAATCTATGCGTTTTTCCTTCTTAGTCGGGCTATAGAACATGCAATAGGTGAAGAGGCAACTCGTCTGCGGCATATCCTTGTTTCTTCTCTGGCTGGTTTTACGGGCGGCGGCTTTGTTTTTTTCCTTACATTTAACGTCTCTTTACCACCCTATCCCATTATCTTATTTACCATTTACCCAATCATCATTGCATATGCAATGCTACGTCACAAACTTTTTGATGTTAAGGTTGCAGCAACCGAGATCTTGACTGGCGTAATTTGGATTACTTTGCTTTTCCGGATGCTCCTCTCGGAAAACGCGAATGAGCAAATCGTAACGGCCGTACTTTTGTTTCTCACTATTGTCTTTGGAATTTTGTTGATTCGAAACGTCTATCGGGAAGTGGAACAAAGAGAAAAGATTGAGAAACTGGCGAAGGAGTTGGAGGGCGCGAATAAGTCGCTGGAAGGCGCGAATGAGAGGTTAAAAGAACTGGACCAGTTGAAGAGCGAGTTCGTGTCCATGGCGACGCATCAGATTCGGGGGCCGATTACCGCCATCAAGGGGTATGCCTCCATGCTTCTTGAGGGGGATTACGGCGCGGTGCCGCAGGAGGTGAAGGAGCCAGTGAAGACGATTTTGGACTCAAGTTCATCGCTTGCCGGCATTGTGCAGGACTTTTTGGATGTATCGCGTATTGAGCAGAGGCGGATGAAGTATGAGTTTTCTGATTTTGATCTGGGCAAACTGGTGGCTGATGTACTTACGGAGCTCACGCCGAACATTGAGCATAAGAATCTTTCCTTAACCCTTGATATTGAGCCAAACATAACCGTCCACGCCGACATGGGCAAACTCCGCCAAGTTATAGAGAACCTGGTGGACAACGCGCTCAAGTACACGCCGAGAGGGGGTATAAAGGTTAGGGTTAAGAAGGTGGAGGGGAGAGTGAGAATTGAGATAGTGGATACCGGTGTCGGCATCAAGTCCGAGGTGTTGCCGAAACTCTTCCAGAAATTCTCCCGCGCGGAAGACGCGAGCAAAGCAAATCTCCTCGGCACGGGTCTCGGGCTCTATGTCGCTCGCC
>VMES01000108.1 GCA_007375655.1 Parcubacteria group bacterium Greene0416_79
CTATAAGCAAGAGGAGAAATTGAAAGGTGTATAACCTATGGTGCGGGCAGAACTCTTACATTGTGCCATTGCTAAATTGTTAGGACAACAACTCAACGATGCAAAAATTCATCGCGGTTTGAAATAAATCTTATTCCCGTGCCGCAGGTCAATATACTCTATCCGCACCTCGCCCGAGCGGCTGCGCGGAAGCACGTCCTTTTCCGAAAGAAGCGCCTGAAGGCGGGAAATCGCCTCCGAAAGCCGTCCGTCCCCGCGAAGGCGCAGCTCCCCTCCTCCAAAAAGAACAACAAAGAATTCATCCCCCTCCCCAAGGCGAACAGAGGAGGGCGCAAGCGAGAGTCCCTCAAGCGCGCGAAGGAATGACCGAATCGCCGCCATCCGCGTCCCCTCAATCTGTTGTCCGAAAGGCGCCGCGGCCGGCGTGGAAGATGCCTCGGGTGGCGCAAAAAATCGGTCATACTTTGAATATGCCTCGGGAGGCGCGGGCGAGAAGGCAAATCCGCTCCCGTCCATAAAAAAGCACGAGTCCGTCATGCACCAGAGCGCCTCGGGCGCGCGCTCGCGCAGTTCCGCGTGCAGAGAATGAGGGCTTGAAAGAGAGAGTTCCACCGCGGCAAGAACCGGAAACTCAAAGAGCAGACGCTGCGCAAGCGCGGCCTTTGGATACCAGAGGGCGTGCGTCCGCGGAACCACTCCAAAAAAGGTCTCCGACAGTCCATCGCGGATACGCGCTAAGACCGCCTCTTCCGGCACGCGCGAGGCGCCCCCGACCGTAATTTCGCGTATGAAAAACATCGGTCGCGAGAGCGCATACAAAAGGAGCGCCGCGCTTCCCGCGATCGCGAGCGCGCCGAAAATCCGCGTGAGTACTCTTCTGCGCCGCAGCCGCGCCAAGCGCGGCGAGCGCGTGATTCTCCGGCGAAGCATATAAAATAAGAAATGCGCAGGAAGCCCCCTACTCCCCGGCCTACCGAACGGGCGTGATGACGTCTTTCCCCAAATACTTTCTAAGCGCCTCCGGCACCGTGATTCCCCCGTCGGCGCGCTGATTGTTCTCAATGAGCGGAATGAGAATGCGCGGGGTCGCGAGCGCGGTGTTATTGAGGGAATGGGCAAAACGGGTTCTGCCTTCCGCGTCCTTGTAACGGATATTGAGCCGGCGCGTCTGGAAGTCGTGGAAGTACGAGCACGAATGCGTCTCTATGTACCTCTGTTCAGACGGCACCCAAACTTCTATGTCATACTTTTTAACCTGCCCCAACCCCAAGTCCCCGCCGCAGTTGACCACCACCCGATACGGAAGCCCGAGCGCTGCAACGAGCTCCTCGGCGTGTGAAAGAAGTTCCTCGTGTAGGCGCACCGACTGTTCATGCTCCGCCTCGCAGAACGCCACCTGTTCAAGCTTGTAAAATTCGTGCACGCGCATGAGTCCCTTGCTGTCTTTTCCGTAGGAGCCCGCTTCGCGCGGAAAGAACGTATAGAACGCGATGACTTTTTTGGGAAGCTCCTCCCGCGCAAAGGACGAATCGCTCCAATATGACACTACCGCGTTTTATAGAGGTCGTCTTCGCTCTGGGGAAGGTATCCGGTACCGAGAAGCGTCTCGCGGCGCACCAGGGAAGGCACAATCATCGGGATAAAATCCTTTTTTCCGAGAAACCGATCGAGCGCAAACTGCCAAAGCGCAAAAGAGAGAAGCGCGCCGTCGTTCTTCAGAAAATATCCTCTGAAACCAGAAACCGCTCCTCCTTTCGCAAGGTCAAGCGCGTCCGCCTTCTCCAGAAGTTCTATATGCCCTCTTGGGGCAAAGTCAAACTGCGGCGCCACTCCGCCTGTCCGAAGTTCTATATTATCGGACGAGTCCTTGCCTTCCGGCACGGACACATCCGGGATATTGGGCGCCGCGAGCATAAGCGCCTGCCATTTAGGGAGAAGGGTCTTTAGTTTCTTCTCCTCTTCCTCAAGCGCGGCCTTGAACGCGCGCAGTTCCTCAAGAAGAAACCGGCGCTTCGCCTCATCGGCGCACCGCGCCACCTCTTCGCTTCTTCGGTTCTGCTCCGCTCGCTTCGCCTCTACAACCGAAAGGAGCCCCCGCCGCGCATCGTCAAGCGCGATGAGGTCTTCCACCTTGAACTCAAGGTGTTTCTTCTTCGCCGCCATGGCGATGAGCTCTTTGTGTTCCCGAATGAATTTGATGTCCAGCATATACGCAACACTAATTTACGAATTCACACGAATCCGCCGCGGCGGATTAGTATCTGTTATTGTAACAAACCTGCTAAAATGTTCACTATGCGCTATCCACTTTTGAAACTTGGCGCCGAGAGATTTCCCCGCCGCCTCCGCGAGATTCCGGACCCGCCGGAGAAGTTGTACCTGGAGGGGACGCTCCCTCCGGAAGAGCACAGATGGCTCACGGTGGTCGGTTCGCGAAAGTGCACGAGCTACGGCAAAGAGGCATGCGAGGGGCTTATCGCGGGACTCGTTGGCTATCCGGTGGCACTCGTCTCCGGACTCGCGCTCGGCATTGACGCGCTTGCCCACCGCGCCGCGCTTTCTGCAAGATTGCCGTGCGTGGCAGTGCCGGGCTCGGGGCTTGACCGGAGCGTGCTCTACCCGGCGAGCAACCGGCGGCTTGCGGATGAGATTCTTCGCTCCGGCGGCGCGCTTCTCTCCGAGTTTGAACCGGACTTTGCCGCGACCGCGTGGAGCTTCCCGCAGCGAAACCGCATTATGGCGGGACTCTCTGATGCGGTCCTTGTCATTGAGGCGGAGCAGAAGTCCGGCACACTCATCACCGCACGGCTTGCAACCGACTACAACCGTGATGTCTTTACCGTGCCGGGCTCCATCTTTTCTTCCGCCTCTGCCGGACCGCATATGCTCATTCGCCTCGGCGCTACGCCCATTACTTCCTCTGGCGACCTGCTCTCGGCTCTTGGTTTTGATCTATCCACTAAGAGCCAAAAACTAAAGGCCGATTATTCCGATTGCACTCCCGAGGAAAAGAGAGTGATTGAGCTCCTTCAAAGCCCTTTGTCACGCGACGACCTTATTGAGTCGCTGAATCTTCCGGTGGGACAGACGAACGCCCTCCTCTCCATGATGGAACTCAAGGGGTACATCAAGGAGACCGCCGGCGAATTCCATCTTCTCTAAAAAAGAAAGTGGAAATCAGAAGTGGAAATCAGATATCCACAAAAGTTGTGGATATCTGATTTCCACTATCCGTAGCTGGGACACTGCCACCTGCCACCTTGATCATTCACATTTCAAAGTGCCATGTAAGTACGATCGTACTTACATGGCATATGCGGCGAGATGGAAGTGCATAAGGCCAGATACATATTGCACTCTTTGGTCTCTCCAAAGCAGTGAGGATTTTCAACAAATTCAGGGGTACGAAGGGATTCATCTCCAGAACTCTGCCGTCTCCACCTCATCCACTACCATACCTACCCCAAGACCCCGAAGATGAACGCCCACATGGAACGATTCAATCGCACCGTGCAGGAGGAGTTCGTTGATTACCATGCG
>VMES01000006.1:0-12317 GCA_007375655.1 Parcubacteria group bacterium Greene0416_79
GACCCGCGAGAGCGCTGCCCCGACATCTCACTCGCTCAAAAGAAACTCGGATGGAAGCCGCAGGTGCCTCTTGAGGAAGGGTTACGCAGGACCATTGCGTATTTCCGTTCCAGAATTGCCCTCTGAGAAACTGTCTGAAAAGCCTTCTCTCACCACCTGTCGGGAAGGGTACGGATTTTTCTTGCTAGAAAAATCCTGAAGTTTCGGCGCCAGTCGCCCCGAAAACCCCCTTCCCGACAGGCGCCTCGTGGCTTTTCAGATAGTTTCTGACAGGACAGGAGAGGAGAGGCGGTTTTGCCGTGAGAGCCCAAACACTGCAAAAAGAAGCAGCCCCATGCCGAGCAGTTGCATACCTTCCAAAAAGACGCCGATCGCCGCGGCGTTTACTACGACGGCAAGGAGCGGAAAACCTAATTCCGCAATCGTGGCGACGGAGGCCTTGGTGTGCCGAAGTCCTTGGTAGTAGATCATGAGCGACGTGAAGCCCGACGTGACGGCGATGATGATAAGGAAGAGTATGTCTTTTCCGGTAAGCGTGGAAAGAGTCGGCAGTATATTGCCGTTGAGGTTGAGGACGAGAAGAAAGAGAAAGGCGATGAGAAACCGAAGCGCGGTCAGAGTATGAAATTGCAGAGCCGCCCCGTTTGGAGCCGCGCCGATGTGAACGGGTGTCGTTGCTTCCGAAGATGGCAAATACTTACGATCGTATGTATTTGCTATGTTTTGGTCCTCCTGATTCCGCAGGAGGTAGCGGCCGAGGACCGTGCCAAGCCCCCAGAGCGCCGCTGCGCCGAGCGCGAGGAGCACGCCGATGAGGTGGGGGTTCCATGCCTCTCCCGCGTAGAGTTCGGGTTTAAGAGTGGGAAAAGAGATTACGTATGCGCCAGCGAGCGCGATGATTGCCCACGCAAAGAATCGCTTTCCAGTGCGCTCTTTAAGAAAGAGCACGGCAAGCGTAATGGCGATGAGCGGCTGGAGTTTTTGGAGGACTATAGCGACTGAGGGGTTCATGTACGAGAATGATTTTGTGAAGAGGATGGTGGCGATGGCGGAGGCGCCGATGCCGATAAGAAGCACCGCGAGCCACTGCCGCCGGTTCAAGTTTTTTATTTCGGAGAAGCCGCGGAAGATGAACGGGAGGATAAGCAGGACATTGACGGCATGCTCCGCAAGTACGATAAAACTCGCGCCGAGCTCGCGGGTTAAGTGATACCGAAACGGCGCGTCCGTTGCCCAGAGCATCGCGGCGAGGAAGACGAGGACCGGACCCCAGGTCGCCATACGCTGCTGCGTCTTCATAGTAGGGAAGACTATCATACTTTTACCCAAAGAGGCACTTCAGTATCGCTTGGCTTGTGTGTATAGCTTTTCACTTCTGAGAGAGTATACTTAACGCATTATTTTTAGCGGCTCATGCTCATGAAAAAGAACCTCATCGTGCTTATTGTGCTTGCGGTGGCGGCACTGTTTTATTGGCAGTTCTTTGCTCCGGTAGCGTCACCGATTGAAGTCGTGACTGGCTCATAGAGGATTCTCTGCGTTCCCTTGCAGCATTGTAGATACATAGCAAATACATACGATCGTATGTATTTGCTATGTGCGGAAAAAGGAAAAAAGAGAGGATAAGGAAAAAAAAGTGTGGCTGCTGAAAGAGGTGGTTGCCGAAAGGGGTATGGTCGCCAAGAATTGAGATTCCATTATAGATGTAGGGATACAACATGGATGAAGGAGATACAAGGCAAAACGGGAAGAACATGCGGCCGGAATATTTTTTCTGGACGGCGCTTCTCATCGGCGCCCTTCTCTTTGTCCCTACGCCGGAAGAAGACACGCGGGTCCCGCCCCACGCCCTGCCTGCGGGCGCGGGGGCAGCAGGAACCGAGGAGACCGTGGATCCTTACGCCGCGCTTCGGTTGACCGCGCGCGCGGCAATCGTCTATGACGCACGCAGAGGAGCTGTTCGGTATGCCTATAACGCCGATGAGGTCAGGCCGCTTGCCTCTCTCACCAAACTTGTGACAGCGGCAACCGCCCTCTCCCTCATTCCTTCCACGACCGAGATTACCGTAACGTCACTCGCCATTGCCGAGGAGGGCGAGAGCGGTTTTCTCGCCGGAGAGAGATGGCTGCTGCGAGACCTTATCTCACTTATGCTGCTTGAGTCCTCAAACGATGCCGCGCGGGCAGTAGCGACCGGAGCGGGAATGGTGGCGGCCGGCGTGGAAAACGAAGAAGCGGGACGGGCTTTTTTCATTGACCGCATGAACGAGCAGGTACGCGCGCAAGGCCTTCTCTCAACTTATTTTCTGAACGAGAGCGATGAGACCGAGCGCCTCGGCGGAGCGTACGGAACCGCGCGAGAACTCGCGTATATCCTTGCGGACGCACTCACCGAGTTCCCGGAGGCATTTACCGCGACTCGCTTTGAAGCACTGGTCGTTCCAGACGAAGTCGCGCGGCCACGCACCGTCAGAAATACAAATCATGATACGGATAGATTCCCCTTGCTCATCGCCTCAAAGACCGGATACACTGATCTTGCGGGGGGCAACCTGGCGCTCGCCTTTGATGCCGGCTTTAACCGACCGATTATTGTGGTCGCCCTCGGAGGAACGCGCGCGGGACGGTTTACGGATGCGGAAGCATTGGTCTGGGCCACGCTTGAACAATTGACCGAGAACCCATAACCGGTTTTGGTTATTGCAATCCATTATGCTTACTGACGTTGCAAAAGTTTTTTTGCCTGCGGTGCTCTCCTTTGCCTTAGGCATTGGGCTTACCCCGCTTTTGGCCCACTATCTTTACGCGCATAAGATGTGGAAGAAGCGTGCAGGGAAGGTTGGGCTTGACGGAACGGCGACAAAACTCTTTAATCGCCTTCATGAAGCGCGGGAGGTGGGCACGCCGCGGCTTGGAGGAATAACCATCTGGCTCTCCACCGCGCTCTCTATTGGGGCAATCTTTCTTGTAGCGCAGATGTCAGAGTCCTCATTCCTTATGAAATTGGATTTTCTGAGCCGCGACCAGACCTGGATTCCACTCTCCTTGCTCATTCTTGGCGCACTGGTTGGCCTTATTGACGACTTTTTTGAGATTAAAGGCCCCGCAGGGAACGGAACCGGTGGCCTCTCTCTTTTCAAACGGCTCTTTCTCGTCGGCGCGATTGGGTTGCTTGTCGGAATATGGTTTTACTCAAAACTAGACGTGGCTGAGATCAGCGTCCCGTTTTTTGGCGCGCTTTCGCTCGGGCCTCTGCTCATTCCGGTCTTTGCGCTCGTCACAATGGCAACTTATTCCGGCGGAATTATTGACGGCATTGACGGGCTGGCAGGCGGCATCTTTGCGGTTATCTTCGGCGCGTACGGAGTGATTGCGTTCTTTCAGGACCAGATCAACCTGGCGGCATTTTGCGCGGCGCTCCTCGGAGGCATTCTTGCCTTTCTGTGGTTTAACATTCCGCCGGCGCGATTTTACATGTCTGAGACCGGCAGCATGGCGCTTACGCTTACCCTCTCCGTCGTGGCGTTTATGACAGACGCGCTCGGTGAGGGAAACGGCGTCTTGGTGCTCCCGATTGTCGCGTTCCCGCTCGTTCTCACCAGTGCGTCCGTCATCCTTCAAACGGTTTCAAAAAAGATTGCGGGAAGAAAAATATTTCGGATTGCCCCTATTCATCATCATTTTGAAGCGCTCGGGTGGCCCCCGTATAAAGTCGTCATGCGGTATTGGGTCCTCGCGGTCATCTTCGCGCTCATCGGCGTGACGATTGCGCTTGTTGGATAGCACCGTATGAACAAGCAGATTGACCGCATCTTTCTCGGCATCGTCATTGCGCTCGTGGGAGTGGGTTTTGCCATCTTTGTCTCCGCCTCCGTCGGACTCCTTGCGCGGACAGGAGCGAGTTTCGGAACTCTTGCCGGTCGGCAGATACTCGCCATCTGCATCGGAGCGCTTGCGGCGTATGCGCTCTCGCGATTTCACTATCAGGGACTGCGCAAGTACGCCCTTCCGTTTCTCATTCTTTCCATCGGCGTTACGCTTCTGGTCTTTGTCCCGGGTATCGGCATCTCGCATGGCGGCGCCAACCGCTGGATTTCTCTTTTCGGCTTCTCATTCCAGCCCGCCGAGCTTCTAAAGATCGCCATGGTGATTTATTACGCCGCGTTTCTCTCAACGCTCCGGGAGGAGACGCGTTCGGCTCTCTGGGGCCTCCTTCCACTTCTCTTACTGCTCGCGCTTTCTGGTGCGCTTCTCCTTACGCAACCCGACACCGACGCGTTTCTGGTGCTTGGTACGGCGCTTGTCTCCATGTTTCTCCTGCGTGGCGGGCGCCTGCTGCATATCGGCGCCGCGTGCCTGCTTTGCGCAGGCGCCCTCGCCTCACTCATCCTCATCCGTCCCTATCTTCTTGAGCGGGTGCTGACTTTTTTTAATCCCGCAGGCGACCCGCAAGGCGGCGGATATCAAATACAACAATCGCTCATTGCCATCGGTTCGGGCGGCTGGTTCGGAAGGGGATTCGGCCAGAGCGTCCAGAAATTTTCCTATCTGCCGGAGCCGGTCGGCGATTCCATCTTTGCGGTGGCAGCCGAAGAGTTCGGCTTTATCGGAGCCGCGCTCTTGGTGCTTTTGTTTCTCCTCTTCGTGCTGCGGGGACTCCGCATTGCCTCCTCGGCAAAGGACTCGTTCGGTGGACTGCTTGCGGGCGGCATTGTTATACTGATAAGCGCATCCGCGTTCGTAAACATGGCATCCATGCTCGGTCTCATCCCGCTCTCTGGATTGCCACTTAGTTTTGTGAGCCACGGCGGCAGCGCCCTTCTTTTTTCGCTTGCCGAAGTGGGAATCGTGCTCAATGTCTCGCGGTATCAACGCACATAACGCGATACGCCATAACATTCAGTGATTCAGTTATTCAGTGATAAGTTATTCAGTTAATGAAGATTCTCTTTACAGGTGGAGGGTCCGGCGGGCATTTCTACCCGATCATTGCGATTGCGGATGCACTACTCCGCATCGCGCGAGAGGAGCGGCTCATCCCTCCGCGCCTCTTCTTCATGGGGCCGTCAGCGTATGACGAGCGGCTCCTCTTTGACCGGAGCATCACCTTTGTGCCGGTCGCGGCCGGCAAGGTACGCCGCTACCTTTCGGTAAAAAACATTATTGATCTTTTTAAGACTGCGTGGGGACTTGTCTGCGCGTGCGTTCTGCTCTTTCGCATCTTTCCCGATATCGTGGTGGGAAAGGGCGGGTTCGGCAGTTTCCCGGCGCTTGTTGCGGCTCGCCTTTTTAACATTCCTGTCCTCATTCACGAATCCGATTCGGTCCCGGGACGGGTAAACCGATGGGCGGGAAGATTCGCCGGCCGCGTCGCCGTCTCATTCCCCGAAGCAGCCACGTATTTCCCGAATGGAAAAATCGCCTACACCGGCAATCCCATTAGAAAAGAACTTCTGGAAGATGCTTCGCGCGATGTGAAGGACGTATTCGGGCTTCAGAGTGAAATCCCGACCATTGCGGTTCTGGGAGGGTCGCAGGGCGCGGCGACCTTAAACGAGGTGCTGCTCCGCGCCCTTCCGGAGCTTCTGCATCGGTATCAGGTAGTCCATCAGACCGGAACGGCACAGATTGCCGACATCACCGCTCGCGCAACAGTCCTTCTGGAGCATCATCCCGAGAGCAACAGGTATCATCTGGTGGGATACCTCTCTACCGACGCGCTCCGGGCCCTGCGAGGAACCGCGGCCCTGATCATCTCTCGCGCCGGCTCCACAATCTTTGAGATAGCCGCCTTTGGCATTCCATCAATTCTTATCCCGATTAGCGATTCCAACGGAAACCACCAGCGGGAAAACGCCTACGCGTATGCGCGAAGCGGCGCCGCGAGAGTCGTTGAGGAGACCAACCTCACGCCCACGATCCTTCTTCACGAAATTCAAGATATCCTAGATGACCCGCCGATGCGAAAGATCATGGCGGCGCAGGCGCGTCTCTTTGCCAAGACCGACGCGGCAGAGGTCATTGCCCGTGAGATACTTGGGATGGCGCTCAAGCACGAAAGATGATTGTATGCTATACTGTTTCCATGCTTTCCGATACCGATTTAAAAAAGATACAAAAATTGGTGGCTCCTTTAACGACTGGGGAGGACCTTTCCGGTATCAAGAGAAGCGTCTTTGGCATTGAGAAGGAAATTAAATCCATCCGAGAAACGATGGCGACAAAGACAGAACTGCTGGACATTAAGGCGGATGTCTCTGTGGTGAAGATTAAGGTACAGGAACTTCGCAACGATATGAAGGCGCTTCGCGAAGCAGTACAGGAAATGGCGGTTTCAATAGACGGCTTGGTTAAAGTGATACAGGACCTGCGCGAAGAATATGCGGCTATAAAGACGCAGCTGAATCGCCATGAGCGTTGGATCAAAGAATTGGCAAGAAGTGTCGGCATACGCTTGCATTCCTAAACATGAAGAAGGTTGTTACTCGCTTTCCGCCGTCTCCCACGGGGAACCTCCACATCGGCGGCGCGCGAACCGCGCTTTTCAATTATCTGTTTGCGAAGCATCTCCGCGGAAAGATGTATCTTCGTCTTGAAGATACTGACGAGGAGCGTTCCAGACCGGAATATGAAAAGAACATCCTTGATTCGCTTGCGTGGCTCGGACTTCCATCTGACCCGATAGGCGATAGACCTTTTTGGCGGCAGAGCGAGCGCAAGGAAATTTACCGGAACCACCTTAAGACGCTTCTCACGAAAAATCTGGCGTATCACTCAAAAGAGACCGAAGGCGAGCGCGCCGAAGTCATCCGGTTCCGGAATCCGAGTGTGCGAATCGCGTTTGACGACCTCATACGGGGCGGGGTTGAATTTGACACTTCTGATCTGGGCGATTTTGTCATTGCCCGCTCCGAGAAGGACCCCCTCTACCACCTGGCAGCCGTGGTGGATGATTATGAAATGGGAGTTACGCACGTCATTCGCGGAGAAGACCACATCTCCAACACGCCGCGGCAGATTCTTCTCCTGGAAGCATTTGGTTTTCCGCGCCCCGAGTACGCGCATATTCCTCTCATTCTTGCTCCGGACCGGCGCAAACTCTCCAAACGCCATGGAGCCGTAGCAGTCACCGAGTATAAGGACAGAGGATATCTGCCGGAGGCGCTCGTTAACTACCTCGCGCTCCTCGGATGGAACCCGGGCACCGAGGAAGAACTGTTCTCGCTAGAAGAACTTATCGCGCGTTTTGAGCTCGCAAAAGTGCAGAAGGGAGGAGCGATCTTTAACGAAGAGAAGCTGCGTTTCCTTAACCGCGCATACTTGAGAAGACGAGACGCGGCGGCACAACTCATCCCGCATCTCCCGAAAGAACTTGTGGAAGAAAAAACTGAGGCGCAAGTGACGGCGCTTTCCGAGATGTTCTTTGAGCGCGTAAGCGTCTTTGGCGATATTCGCGCTCAAGTTGAGCAGGGCGAGTTTGAGTATCTCCTCCGCGAACCGCGTCTTGAAAAGAGCGCGCTTCTCTGGAAGGGGCAGGGGAGTGAGAACGCGAACGCCCTCCTTAAGGAAGTATGCGAGCGCCTTCAGAGAATCACTTCTGACGAGTTTGTGAAGGAGAAGATACGAGAAGCGGTCTTGCCGTATGCGGAAAAGGAAGGGAAGGGGAATGTGCTCTGGCCCATGCGGGTCGCGCTCTCGGGCAAGGAGAAATCCCCTGACCCATTCACGCTTGCTGCAATTCTCGGGAAGGAGGAGACGCTCCGCCGCCTCAAGAACGCAGAGTACATGTTAAAATAAATCCATGAGACCTTTCTGGCTCATGCTGTTGGGAGCGTTCTTCCTCCTTCATGGAGGCGTGCTGCTCTCTGCCGATACCCTCTCGGAACTTCGGGAAAAGATAGAGGAGCGAAGCCGCGCCATTGCGGAATTGGAAAAGGAAATTACCGGCTATCAGGACGAGCTTTCCAAGACGGCAAAGGAGGCGCAGTCGCTTCAGTCCGCCATCAGAAAGATTAACCTGGAACAGAAGAAGCTTGTGGCGGATATTACGCTCACGCAAAGCCGCATCAGCGCCGCGACACTCGCGATTGATGAACTGGTTGCTGGTATCTCCACGAACGAGGACAAGATCACCCGCAGCATGGGCGCCATCGCGCACACCCTTCGCACCGTCAACCGGCTTGAATCCGCGACGCTCTTTGAGGCGATGCTGAGCAATGCGCGGCTCTCCATTCTTTGGGATGATATCAATGCGCTCAAGCGTTTTGACTCCGAGGTGCGCCGCGCGCTTACAGAAGTGCGGGAAGTAAAGACCGACCTTGAGACGCAAAAGGCAAAGACCGAGAAGAAACGCGGCGAGCTTGCCGCGCTTAAAAATGAGCTCTCTGACCGCCGCAAAATTCTTGCCGGAAGCAAGCGCGAGAAGGACCGTTTGCTCGGCGCAACGAAGAGTACTGAAGCAAACTATCGGAAGATTATCGCAGAGCGATTCGCGCTGCGAAACAGCTTTGAGCAGGAACTTCTTCAATTTGAGTCGCAGCTCCGTTTTGAAATTGACCCCTCGGCGCTTCCGAAGACCGGTACCGGCATTCTCGCATGGCCTCTCAGCGCGGTGGCTATCACCCAATATTTCGGAAATACAGAATTCGCGCGCGCGGGCGGATACAAAGGGCGAGGGCACAACGGCATTGATCTGCGCGCCCCGATCGGCACGCGCGTCAGGGCCGTGCTTGGCGGAACCGTGGTCGGGGTAGGGGACACCGACACGGTCTGCCCAGGCGCTTCCTACGGCAAATGGGTGCTCATTGAACACGGCAACGGCCTCTCAACGCTCTACGCGCATCTCTCGCTTCTCCGCGTCTCCCACGGGCAAGCGGTCAATACCGGTGAGAGTATCGGGTACAGCGGGGAGACAGGGTATGCCACAGGGCCGCATCTCCACCTTACGGTCTACGCGACTCAGGGAGTACGGGTGATGCAACGCAAAAGCGCGGTCTGCCGAGGCGCCTACACCATGCCGGTTGCTGACCTTAAGGCGTACCTCAATCCGTTATCATATCTCTGAGTGTGTGTGCCGGTTTCCAAGGCACAAAACCCAAGTCGCAATCCACACCGAGCGCGATTGGAATTTTCTGCACACTTTGTTACACTTTCCCTATGAAAAATCTGAGGCAGAATCGCGGACTCATCAAAACCGTACTCCTTATCGTGATTGCGCTTGTGGTGCTCGGCTTCTTCGGATACAACCTGCGCGAGATTGCTGATTCGCCGACGGTACGGGACAATCTTTCCTATGTCTGGGGGCTCCTCACAAAACTCTGGGACAACTTTCTTGCAAAGCCCGCCGCATGGATCTGGAATACGATTGTCATTGACCTCATCTGGCATAACCTCCAGGGTCTTCTTGGAAGGAATTGAATGGAAGTTGGGGAACAGGGGAGACCCCTCTTGCAGTACACTTGCAGTACACACGATACTTCGTATAATATAGGTTAATCCACTAGTCCGCCCATACCAGTCAGGTCTTAAAGACACCGGCATGACTAAACCACTTCCCCAGTATCTAAATGATTTCTTGGAGTATTGCGAAGTTGAAAAAGGACTCTCGGTAAATTCGGTCCGAAGTTATGCGCGCTTTCTTCAAAGATTCTTTGCCTTTCTTAAAGAGCGCAACCTTACACATCTCATTCCGGAGAGGCTCACCGACGAGCATATCTCGAAGTACCGCGTCTGGCTCTCGCGGCGTCCAAACGCGGTCCGCCGCGCCTCCCGCGGCCTGCATCCCTCCACCCAGATTCGCTATCTTATCGCCCTGCGGGCGTTCCTCAGATACTTTCACGAGAAGAATATACCGACCGTGCCGACCGAAAAGATTAAACTCCCCAAGGAACGTAAGGAGCGCCTTATTAAATTTCTTGAAGTTGAACAACTCAAGCGGTTCTTTGATGCACCAAGCACTCAAACGGATGCCGGACTCCGCGACCGCGCCATCCTAGAGACGCTTTTCAGCACTGGGCTTCGCGTGGCTGAACTCGTCGCCCTCAACACCAAGCGGATTTCCGGCGCGCTTGACCGCGAGGACTTTGAGTTAAGCATTGTCGGCAAGGGCGGGTATCCGAGAGTGGTCTATTTTTCGCGTCGAACCCTGGAATGCCTTAAAAGATACCTCAAGAGCCGCCACGACGATGATGAGGCGCTCTTTATAAGTTACAGGGGGCCTAGGCGGGACTCGCGGCGCCTTACGGTGCGCGGCGTGGAGCTTGTCGTAGAAAAGTACTCCAAGATAGCCGGCATTCCGTTTTTGGCAACGCCACACACCCTGCGTCATTCGTTTGCCACGGACCTCCTCAATAAGGGTGTTGACCTGCGCTTTGTGCAGGAATTCTTGGGGCACCGCAATATTGCGACGACTCAAATCTACACACACGTCACTTCAAAGCGCCTGCGCGACATTCATCGCAAGTTCCACGGCGGCGCCGAACTTGGCTAGAACTCATCCGCTAATCCGAGTGCGTAACTCCTTTCTCCGTCTCACGAGCGAGATGCTCATACGTCTGCCAGCATCGCTCTGACGGCCGCCACGGCAGCACTCCTTCCTTTTCGTAGAGCCACTTTGCGTACGCGAGGTTTCCTTCCAGCGTGTGCAAGTCAAAGCCCAGCCGCACCGCGCGTTCGCCGTGATAAAACTCATTTATCTGCATCACGCCGACATCTGTTCCTGATAGTGCCCCGCGGATGATGCGCCCGTCATTGCCCAAATGCCGAAAGCGCGACTCGCACCACGCGATCTCTGCAAGAATCGGGGTATCGGCGAAGTACGCCCGAACATACTCCTCAAGGGTAAGGGGCTCATCAATGAAGACAACCTGTACTGTCTCGGTCTCTCGCGAAACGCTCTCTGCAATACTCATCTCCGCTATCGGACCGCCTGAGAGTGCCGTGACGAGAAAGAGCGCGGCCGCAGTCAGTTTGATAGTCATAGATTTTGGTAACCCCCACACCAATCCGCCGCGGCGGATTGGTGTGGGGGTAAAATGAAAACAACCAAGCTCTGCTTGATTGCTCTGTGAGAATAGCACGGTCCCGTCAAGCGGTCAATCCTATCCAACACTTTTTCTGCCCTGTCAAATGAAACCGACGAGGCGGGCGCTAGTAACCTCATCACATGTGCTACGACGCGGAGAAAGATCCTGGGACGCCGAAGGAGGCGTATTCCGGAAGCAAATTCTTGCCGCAAAGCAGGCGCGACAGGGCTTCGGCCTCAAGTTTCGCATCCGCGAACGCGTGGTGTTTCGTCTCCCGTGTCGGAAGCCCGACATACTCCAAAATGCGGTCAAGATTGAGCGCAGAGTGATTGTTCTTGCGCGGCGGTTCCCTTCCCTGTTTTTGCATCTGGAAGTAGCAGATTGAGTGGAGGTCAATAGTGCGATGCGCAAGCGGCCAGTTGATGTGATAGCGATGCGCGGTCTCCTCAAGAAAGCCGCGATCAAAAGACGGGTTCTGCCCGGCGAGCGTCCACTCGCCGCAGGTCTTCATCCATGCCAAAAACGCCTCTGCCACTTCCCTGTCGGTCGGCTTCTTTGCGTCCCGAATCGCTTCTTCCGTAAACCCGCTTATCTTGAGCGCCTCCTTCTCCATATGCGCTCCGGAAAAGGCGCGGCACTCCATATAGAACTGATTGACAGGATTTTCAAAATCAAGCGCCCCCACCGAAAGCAGCGAACAAAGTCTCGCATCCACCCCCGTTGACTCAACGTCTACGACAATCATGGCTCAAGTATAGCAAAGAATGGCCGAGGGGGACGACCCATGCGGTGAGTGCGACGCTAGTACCGCAGAGTGGCTTCCCTTGCCTGAGTTTAAAACATAGCGGATACATACGATCGTATGTATCTGCTGTTTTGATTAGGAAGGGTATAAAGAGTAAACCCCCACACCCTGACCGCAGGGCATTTCATACAAGGTGTGGGGGTAAAAAGAAGATCGCCAAATGCACGCTCTTTCACTTCCAGTTTTCGCGCGTTTTTGGTAGAGTGTAATGCGTAGAATGGGATCCAGATAACGGAGTATAGTATAGTGGTAGTATACACGCTTCGGGTGCGTGAGGTCTCGGTTCGATTCCGAGTACTCCGATGAAAAAGATGGAAAGAGAACAAGCTCAAAAACCATCCTTACATTCTCAAGTTTGTAAGTATGTGTTAGCTGTGTTGATTTGACATTTCCTATCTGGTGGACGATACTGGATTCGAACCAGTGGCCTCTCCGATGTGAACGGAGCGCTCTACCACTGAGCTAATCGTCCAACTACTTAAGCCCCT
>VMES01000006.1:12349-16044 GCA_007375655.1 Parcubacteria group bacterium Greene0416_79
GAGCGCCTTCTGGGCCTCCTCCACGGAATCAAACCATATCTTGTTCCCTTCGGCTATGCGCACTGCGCCGGAACACCATGGAAAATGGTACTTGTTCCCGCCACGAGAGGCAACTATCTCTCCGCCCGGGGAAGGTGTGGATGCCCGACCCCCGTTGGTATCCGCACCTCTTGAAAAAAGCGGGGAAACTGAGGAGACCGCCGAGACAGTGCCTGCGGCAGGTGCCTGCTCTATCTGGATGGGAGTCCTTGCTTCTTCCAATCGCGAAAGGCGCCCCAGACCAAAGGAGGCGAACCCCACGAAGATAATGAGGAGAGCCGTGTACAGTTCGCGCGATTCAAGCCGCCTCGTGAGGTCCTTTACTTTTCCACGAAGCTCGTGTAAAGTCATATTATTATAGTATACACGGAAGCGACGAAATGAAGCATTGCGGTTCCGCGTTAGTTCCGTGTTGGCGACGTTTTGTGTCAGTTTAGTGTTTCTTCAACCATGGCGCATAAAAAAGCGGGCGGCACCGCAAAAAATCTTCGCGACTCAAACCCGAAATTTCTCGGCGTCAAACTCTTTGCGGGTGAGCGGGCGCGAATCGGCAATGTGCTCATAAGGCAGAGAGGTACGGCATATCTTGCCGGAGCACATGTGGGCATTGGAAGAGACCATACGCTCTTTGCGCTGAAAGCAGGCATTGTATCGTTTACGAACAAACGAAAGCAGGGTTTTGACGGTCGGAGAACCGTCAGGAAAATGATACACGTCTCCTAACGAAGACAGCGGATACACACGGATGGATTCATCAGTCGGCGCGAGGAGTATTCGCGGTTAATGCCATAACCGCAAGCTCAAGCGGAAGCTGCGGCAGAGCCGCCACATTGATAAGGTCATACGCGGTCAGAAATTCCAGAAGCGCGCGAGAGGTGATGCGGCTCTCTTTATTCTCCGCCGCCTGTTTCAGAAAAGCGAAATCCTCCTGGGAAACCTCCTCCCTGATACCGGCTTCCATCTCTGGCGCGTTGCGAAGCAACAGAATAAATCGCATCTTCGCCAAAAGAAGTTTGGCGAGTGCGTGCATCTCAATATTCTGCGAGACGGCCTTGCCAATCGCGTCAAGTCCCGTAGCGCTGTCTTTCTTCTCCACTGCAAGAATGAGCTTGTTGACAAGTTCGCCCTTTGGCGCTCCGGTAATTCTTTCAACCTCGGCAAGCGTAATCTTCTTATCGCGCGATGCGCCAACGGCCTTCTGCAAGACGCTCTGCGCATCACGAAATGAGCCCTCGGCGAGGAGCGCGATAAGCTCGGAAGCGACACCCTCAATTGCAATTCCCTCTTTCTTTGCGATGCGCTCCACCGCTTCCTTCAAGATTCTCTGCGTAGGCCGCTTGAAGGTGTGGAGTTCGCAGCGCGAGATGATGGTCTCCGGCAGTTTCTCAACCTCAGTCGTTGCCAGAATAAAGACCGCGTGGCGCGGCGGCTCTTCCAGGGTCTTTAAGAGTGCATTGAACGCCTCCCGGGTGAGCATGTGCGCCTCGTCTATGATGTAGACCTTGTATCGTGACTCAAACGGTACCGCGGCCACTCCCTCGCGCAAGGCGCGCACATCCTCAATCCCGCGATTAGACGCCGCGTCTATCTCATAGAGGTCGGCGTCGTCTGTGCCGATGGCGCGGGCGAGGATGCGCGCCACCGATGTCTTGCCTGTACCGCGCGACCCGGCAAAAAGGTAGGCATGCGCGATTCTGCCAAGCGAAATGGCTCCCTCAAGCGCCGAGACGATATGCTCCTGGCCGAGCACTTCCTTAAATGACTGCGGCCGATATTTGCGGTAGAGCGCAAGCTCAGACATATAAACCAGTATAACGCAGTCCTTCCCTACTCTCCAAACCTCAAAAAAGAAGGACGCCTTGAAAAGAAAAGCGTCCAGAGGTTCCTGGTACCGACCGGCCCGGTGCGGCTATGGAGGAAGAAACGGAGGATGCGCATCGCAGGGAAATGTGAGCTGCCTCGCGTCTGAACGTACCGTATCTTTGTCATCGGGGTGACGGTATTCACGAATTAAACCAACTATGTCGTCCCACTGCGCACAGGCTCCGATTTTTTCCAGAAATTCCCGATTGACTCGCCGACAAAATCCACACTCCTCCACTTCGCTCATGTTCAGTAGTTGAAAGGCACCAAACAAGTGATCCAGAATCGCGCGAAGTTTCCTCCTTCTAAAAGAATTGCAAAACTGATGCTTCAGATATTCTCGTGCTGGGGAAGACATATTGAATCTCGGTTGAGGATTTATTGTTAGAACAAATGGCTACTACAATAATACGGGGCTCGCGAAAAAAGGCAAGCGGCAAGAAAAAACCCGCACATTTCCTGTTTCCTGATTTTTCTTTTTCTAACAGAACCCATTATACCAAGTAATTACGATCGTAATTACTTGGTATAATGCAAGGACATAATTTCCAGGTACCAAAAAGGAAAGCGCGGGACATCTCAGCTGCTCGGGGTGGGGTGAGCGCGACGATACCTTCTACCCCCTGATGTTAGGAGGATTCAAGAGGCACTAGCGAACTGAAAGAACATCCTTACATTCTCAAGTTTGTAAGTATGTGTTAGATATGTTGTGGTGATTTCAGAAAACTTCGGCAATCTGTTCCTCATGAGCTTCTGCACTGATTCATTCGCCAATTCGCGCGAATTGGCGAATAGCCACGGATTGCCGAAGATGGCGCGGCCGAGCATGATGCCGTCCGCTTCGGTCTCCTCCGCCTTTTCCTTCGCCTCGGCAATGCTCATTACATCCCCGTTTCCCAAGATGAGCGTCTGGCTTTTGAGTGCGTCCCGCATCTCCACCGCATGCTTCACTCTATCCCAATGTGCCGGAACCTTAGACATCTCCTTTCTTGTACGCGCATGAATCGTTATCGCCGCCGGTCTCTCCTCCAGCAGTTCGGGAAGCCATGCCTCAAGCTCGTCGCGGTTGTAACCGAGACGGGTTTTTATGGACACGGGCAGCCCGCTCGCCCCCTCCTTCCCCGCGCGGATAATCTCGCGGGCAAGGCGCGGATTTTTGATGAGCGCTGCTCCCGCGCCGGACTTTTCAATGGAGCGATCAGGACAGCCCATGTTGATGTCCAACCCGTCAAAACCAAGTTTCTTCACCAACATTCCCGCCTCAAACATCTTCTCTGGATTGCCAGAGAAGAGCTGTGCCACGATGGGCCGTTCGCTCCCGGAGTAAATTAATTCCGCAAGGAGCGCTTCCCTCCCCTCACTCAGCAAGCCGTCTGCGGAAACGAACTCGGTAAAGAGCACGTCTGGTTTGCCGTACTTCGCGATGATGCGGCGAAACGCCGCATCCGTCACATTCGCCATGGGCGCCTGCGCCATGATCGGCCGCTTGAGACGCCTCCAGAAATTCTCGGTTACCATGGAACGCACAATACCATTTCGCCAAAGCATTGACAATGCTTACAGGGCATGCTTAGCTGACATGGAACTTGCTCATCAAAGACCACGCGCGTGGAATATATGCGATGTGCGGTCTCAAACAGTAAGACCAAAAGACACTATAGGCAACAGGAGAAATTGAAAGGTGTATACCCTATGGTGGGGGCAGAACTCTTACATTGTTCCATTGCTAAATTGTTAAGACAACAACGCAACGATGCAAAAATTCATCGCGGGTTGAAATAAATCTTATTCCC
>VMES01000007.1 GCA_007375655.1 Parcubacteria group bacterium Greene0416_79
CACCCCCGAATCAATGATTGAGGGTGCGGTGAAATCGGCGGGCGCGATCGTCGTTACGGGATACGCGTGATCCTTGTCCTTGTCTATTCCAACCTGAACGGGGGCTGAATTTTTGGCTTGCGCCGACAGAAACCGTCCATCCAACCCCTTGCGTAGTCTATGTTCTGTACCGGTGGGTTTCTTACTTGCTCCAATGCGTGGCCGAGCGTCTTAGGCGAAGCCAGTGTCCGAACGTACTTTTGGACAATCAGAGGCGGGCACGCATCTTCACTGAGCAATGCGCGAACCTCGCGAATATGTTTTCCGCACAGAGCGACGCGCGGAGAGTGAGGATACCCGATGATGACGACGCCTATTTGGACGCCTCCAAAAAATCGCAGAAGAACAATGGGGCGAACTATTGCTCCTGCTCTCACGAAATAATCCTCGGAAGGGAAGAAGGTATCGGGCGATTCTTCTCCTTTTATGAATCTTAACAGCGCATCCGTTGCTTTTTTGAGAAGCTGTGCGGTTTCATTTCCAGATGTTTCGGTTTTCAAACTTTTCATAACAATGAACCTTTCTTGTATCAGCATAGCATATACTGCGCATATAACATACCTCCTCAATAGTGAACCATCTCAACCCGCCAGGTTGAGGCAGATGAGTATATGGAAAGAGCGAAAAATAAAAAAGCCGCTTGTAGATGCTATAATCACCCTCTATGCGCTCGTATGCGATCCGGGAGATTTCACCTCGCGCAGAAAACGCGCTCTTGGCGTATCCGCCGTTTTTGCGGGGATTGCTTGCCTCTCGCGGTATTGAAACGGAAGAAGAGGCAGAGCGGTTCCTGAAGCCCGACTATGACGCGCACACGCACGACCCTTTCCTCATGAAAGACATGGAGAAGGCGGTTGCGCGGATTTTGCGTGCGATAAAGGATAACGAACGAATCGCTATCTGGAGCGACTACGACGCGGACGGCATCCCCGGCGCCGTGGTGCTCCATGATTTCTTCAAAAAGCTTGGCTATCTCAATTTTGAAAACTATATTCCCGATCGGCACGATGAAGGGTTTGGGCTCAACATGAGCGCCATTGAGACACTCGCTTCACGCGGAGCGAAACTTCTTATCACCGTTGACTGCGGGATTACCGATGGGGAGGCGGTGGCGAGGGCGAACGAATTGGGGATGGATACGATTATCACCGACCACCATTTACCCCCACACTCATCCGCCTCGGATGGGCGTGGGGGGTTGCCTTTAGCCCACGCCATCCTGAATCCCAAGCAGTCCGACTGCCCGTACCCGGAAAAGATGCTCTGCGGAAGCGGTGTGGTGTTCAAACTTATTCAAGGTATTGTCTCCCGCCTTCACCCAGAATTGAAAACTCCAACAGCCACTTTTCCTGTCGGACAGGAAAAGTGGCTGTTGGATATGGTCGGCATCGCCACGCTCTCCGATATGGTCCCGCTTCTTGGTGAGAATCGCGTCTTTGCACGCTACGGCCTCACCGTGCTCCGCAAATCTCCCCGCAAGGGGCTCGGCGAGCTCCTCTCTCTGCTCCGCATCAATCGGAGGGAGCTCAACGAAGATGATGTGGGATTCTCCATCACACCCCGCATCAATGCCGCCTCGCGCATGGGGGTCCCCATGGACGCCTTCCGCCTCTTTGCGACCGACGACGATAGTGAGGCGGGGATACTCGCGAGGCATCTCAACAAAATCAATGACGAGCGTAAGGGCAAGGTGGCTTCGCTCGTCAAAGAAGTACGTCGGATAGTGAAGGAGCGGCATGCGCATGATGCTCCGCGCGTCGTGGTCGCCGGAAACCCAAACTGGCGCCCCGCGCTTTTGGGATTGGTCGCCAACGCGCTTGCGGAGGATTACCGCAAGCCGGTCTTTGTCTGGGGACGGGAGGGAAGCGCGGAACTCAAGGGGTCGTGCCGCTCGGACGGAAGTACTGACCTCTCGCTTCTCATGCAGGAGGCGCGAGCCGTGTTCTCGGATTTCGGCGGACACAAGGAAGCGGGGGGATTCTCTATCGCGCTTGAGAAGGTGCATCTGCTTGAAAAAGAATTGGAGCGGGCGTATGAGAAGGTTCGGACGGCGCCTGCCGAGCCGGCACCGCATCATGCCGTTGACGCGCGGCTCTCGCTTGAAGAAGTAAACTGGGATGTATGGAGAGACATCGCCAAGCTCGCGCCGTTCGGAGTCGGGAATCCGAAGCCCCTGTTTCTTTTTGAAGGAGTGCCGGTCTGCTCTATTGAACTTTTTGGAAAAGAGCGGAAGCATCTCAAACTTATCTTTGAAAGACAAAACGGCGAGAAGATTCCCGCCGTCAAGTTCTTCGCGTCTCCCGATGACTTCGGCGGCATCGCGCCGAGACAGACGGTGAGTATCCTCGCGCACTTGGAGCGTTCCGTCTTCCGCGACACCCCCGAACTCCGCCTGCGGATTGTTGATGTGGTGTAATGAGGATAGGCATTTTGTCGCTATGTCGTTTTTGTTACGAGAATCAAACGGCGCGACTCCCACACCTACTGAATGTCTATAATCTGATATCTTGAATCATGTCTCCTGAATCCAACATCGTCATCTTAACCGACGGCTCATCGCGCGGGAATCCCGGACCGGGTGGCTTTGGCGCGATTGTCATCGCCGACGGAAGAGTGACGGAGCTTGGCGGGCGGGAAGTGCACACGACCAACAATCGCATGGAGCTTCGCGCCGCCATTGAGGCGCTCTCTTTTTTGTCAAAGGTCAAAGGTCAAAGGTCAATTGGTCTCTTTAGCGATTCCTCTTATCTCATTAACGGCATCACACGCTGGATACGCGGCTGGCAGAAGAACGGCTGGAAGACGGCGGGGAAGAAAGAAGTGGAGAATCGGGATTTGTGGGAAAGGTTGATGATGGCGGCGGAAGGAAGAGAGATTGAATGGAAAAGAGTTGGTGGTCACTCCGGAGTTGCGGGCAACGAGCGGTGCGACGAGATCGCGGCTGCGTTTGCGGACGGCAAGAAGCCAAAACTATATTCTGGAGTTCTTGAGAATTACAGAATAAAGAAGATTTTTGATATGCATGGAACGGACTCGTCTGCCGCAGAGAAAAGTTCCTCGCCTAGACGCTCGCGCGCGAAGGCGTATTCGTATGTGAGTGCGGTTGACGGCGCGGTGACGGTACATAAAACGTGGGCAGAGTGCGAAGCGCGGGTCAAAGGCGCGCGCGGCGCAAAGTACCGGAAAGTGTTCTCTTCCGAAGAAGAACGCTTACTCGTCAGCGAGTGGTCAGAAACCAACTAAGGAAAAGCCGACCATTTCCCATATGTATATTTTCAAGCTATAGCTCGAAAATTTACACACAAATGCCGGAAGATCATTGGATGGAAACAGAGAACCGTCAGTAACTGGAGCCGTGCAAGATGATGAGAGGGCCGCCGCCGATCTTTATAGGGAACGGGGGGCAACACCCCCAGATAATGCAGGGAATGTAGCCGCTGAAGAGGCCGAGGAGTCCCTGGCCGGGATGGCGGGGCGGTCCCGCGATAAACGAGACGGTGCCAGAGGTATACATAAACGGCCCGGCAGTCGTCTTAAGCCAAACCGCCGGCGGCGTCTGGCAGATCGGCGTTACTACAGTGATATACCCTCCAAACGGGACCTGCGCATCTGCATAAAAAGGAACTGCCAGTATGAGAGCAAGAACGGCGAGGAGCGCGAGAGGCTTGAGCAGAGAGCGTGATTCCATACATGTTAGTATATCACAGAAGGCAACGAGTATATAATAGAGCGATGAATCGCTTTTCAAGAAAGACGCTTCTCATCTTCGGCATCATCATGGCCACGCTCGCGGCGTGGTTCCTCTGGCGGTTCTTCACACAAGTACCGGGAGGAGAAGAGACAGTGCCCCCGTCGTTCCCCATTGCAAAGACAGAGACGCAAAGACCGCCGGCACAGGAAGTGCCGGACGTTGCGGAACCGAGAGAGAGGACCGACCCTGAGCGCCCTGACACGGACGGAGACGGAGTCCCTGACCGCGAGGAGTTGAACCGATTGAGAAGAGCGCAAGAAGAGCCGATTGAGCTTGAGCGGCCCGCCTCTCCCGCATCAAAGATACTCTCATCTCCAACACTCCCGAGCCAGCAGGGAGCGGCAGAGCCGCCTGCCGCGCCTCATGAGCCGGCGCCCGCGCTGCCCCGCCCGTCGCCGCCTCAATTCCCCAGACCGGAAACCATTGCCCTACGCGCCTATGCAGCTACTGCCGGGACTGTCATAGAGACATACGCGAGCCGCTGGAAGACAGAGGTGGACGCCTTTGAAGCATTCGCTACAACGAGTGCCTCGGCTTCCGCAAAGGCGGCGCTTGAAAGAACCGCGGATGACTACCGCGCCCGCGCCGCGGCTCTCTCGCAGATCGCGGCGCCGGAGAAGGTGCACACACTTCATCAAGCGCTCGTGTCGCGCTACCGCGCGCAGGCGGACGCGATTGAGATGATCGCGAGCCGCGGCGCGTTTGAACATACCTCAAAAGAGGACTGGAACGTCTACGGCGCGGCGGTCGTTGCCGCAGGGAGAGCATATGTTTCGCTCGCGCAGTTTCTTTCGGAAGAGAACGCGGCATTCCTCAGAGCGTCATTTTAGAACTTATTCCACAATCTACTATGAAGCGGGGTAAAAAAATACTCGCGGGACTAGTGCTCGGAGCCGCGCTCATCGGCTTGGCGCTCTTCGTCGCACAAAGAGGCGCAACCGAGACGGTTCGCCAGGAGGGCCTCACGGCCGAGCGTGTCGCAAAAGTAAATGAGCTTCTCACCCGCGACGTGGACCGCGACAGCCTCATGGATTGGGAGGAAGAACTCTGGAGCACGGATTCGGCGAATGCGGACACGGACGGGGACGGGACGCCTGATGGGGAGGAGATACGGCTCGGAAAGAATCCGCTCGTCGCGGGACCGAACGACCCGCTTGACCAAGAGACGATTCGCACAAAAGTCAACGAACCGAAGCCCGAAGACGAGACGCGCACCGCAGAGTTTAGCCGCGCATTCTTCAACCGCTACCTCGCCTTGCGGCGGGAGGCGGGCGGGCGGCTCCCGTCAGATGCGCTTGAATCCCTTGTCTCGGGCGCGCTCTCTGACCTGCCGGAGACAACAGAAGCGGAGGCATCTGCCAAAGAGGACATAACAGTGTCGGGAACTGGCAGAGAAGCGCTGCGCGCATACGGGAACGCCCTTGGCAAGGCCATAACCGCGCACTCAACCACGACCCTTGAGGACGCGGCAGAGATTATCAGCCGCGCCATTGAGACCGAGAGCGAGGAAGAACTGGAACTCCTCTCTCCCCATCTTGCGGCCTATCAACGGCTCATCGCCGAGATACGCGCGCTTAGAGCGCCCGAGGAGGCCGCGGACGCGCACCGGGCCATTTTAAGTGGGCTTGAGGCCGCGCGCGCCGGACTCGCCGGCATCAAAGCCCTCTTTACCGACCCTCTAAACGTCCTTCCCTCGCTCAAGCGCTTTGAAGAGAGCGGGGAGAAGATCCAAGCCGCGTTCCGCGCGCTTCAAGCCGTCTTCCTTCGCGAAAAGATTCGTTTCTCTCCGGAAGAAAGTGGATATCTCATTGCGGGGCTCGGTGTATAATGGTTCTGTGAACTTAACCGCGCACAAAAGAATCTTACGCGCGGCATTTAGCATAGTCCTGCTTGTCTCACTTTTGACGCAGGCGCTTTTTCCTCTTGCCGCTTTTGCGTTTTCCCCGGTGACGGTCTTTGACCAACCGAGCACCGTGCAGCAGACCAAGACCGCGGTTACGACCGCAAAAACCCTTGTGGAGACCATTGTACAGACCACCAAGACCGTTGCGCTGCACTTGAAAGAGTTCGTCGGAGACAAACTGGCAAATGCGCTTGCCAAGGCCGCGCTCCGTTCAATCACCCAGTCCATCGTCAACTGGATAAACACCGGGTTTAAGGGCTCGCCGTCCTTCGTGACGAACCCCGAAGGATTTCTCCTGGATGTCGGCGACCAGGTCATTGGGCAGGCGATTGAGTACGCGGAGCCGCTTCTCTGCGCGCCGTTCCGGTTTGACATCCGCCTTGCGCTCGGACTTGACTACTCCTTCGGCACCAGCCGTGACATCCGATGCCGGCTGACAGATGTGATTGCCAATGTGCAAGGGTCGTACGATGCCTTTGCCGCAGGCAACTTCACGGCAGGCGGGTGGAGCGACTGGATTCATATCACCGGCGTGCCGCAGAACAACCCCTACGGCGCGTACCTGCAGACCGTGGACAAGATTGACGCGCGCATCATAAGCGCAACAGGGAAGGAGATAAAACTTCTGGACTTCGGGAGAGGGTTCCTCTCGTTTCGCGAGTGCGAGATACCGGGCGACATGATGGTGGTTTTTGATAAAGACGGCGCCGCTAGAACAGACCCAACCGACCGAACAAGACCTCTGGAACGGCACGGCCCCTGCAAGAAGCAAGGGCCCATCAAGACGCCGGGCTCGGTCATTGAGGGCCAGCTCAAGACCGCGCTTGAGGTTGACCTCTCAACGCTTGCGCTCGCGGACGAGATTAACGAAATCTTCGCGGCGCTCGTCAACCAACTCGTCAAGAAAATCTTTACGCGCGGCGGGCTCGCAAGCGCGTCAAGCTACAGCACAAGCTACGACACGACGCTCCAAAGTACACAATATGACACGCAGTTTCTGGTAGATAAAGACACGCTCATGGACATCACGAGAAACGATGGGGAGAACAATGCCGTGGCAGAGAATATTACGAGTGGTCGGGGTACTGCCTCGGGGTTAGACATTGTCACGGGAATACAGAGCGAAACAGACACTATTGTGAGCGCATTGAACCCGGCAGGAGGGCTGGAGTTTGTGATAACGAACCAAAACCTTGCCGGAAGCGACAACGGAAAGCCGAAGGTCGCACGCCAGTCAAGCATCCCGGAACTCACTGTCACCAACCCGGTCAGGCAAACAGCAACGCAGATACCGGACATCCAACGATGGGGACCGGATAAGGGCATTGACGGAAGCAAAGACGGCACCATTACCACCTTTGGCGGTTCGGTTATAGAGACCACACAGGAGGAGAATCCGTGGTGGGAGGTGGACCTCGGCCAGGAGTATACGGTGGAAGAGGTGAGAATCCACCCGAGACGCGGAGCGTCCTACCCCACCTATCTCGGAGGAGCGCATGTCTTTCTCACCAATGCGCCGTACGAGGGAAATGCTCCTGCCTTTACCCAAGGAACCTTGGTCACGCTTCCGACGGAGGCCAGTGTCGCACTCATCACCGTGCCGCTAGCTCAAAACAACACCGGCCGGTACCTGCGCGTACAGCGCAACACTAAAGCCGCAAGCCACATACTCTCTTTTGCCGAGCTTGAGGCGTACCAAGCGGAGAACGGAGCCAAGGCGATTCCGCAGTTCACCAACCTTACCAACGAGCTCTATCGAGGGTTTGAGCAAGGCAAAACAGTGAACATACGGATGGGAATTGTGAGTACCAACGCAGCAGAACTGGAAAGATGGCAGGAGAGTTGGCCGAGGTTTGGCGCAATAAAAAGCATTGATGGGGATACAAATGGGTTTTATAACGAGGGAGAAACAAGCGGGAGCTCTCTAGTCGGGATTATCAACCCGGACTGGAAGAAGTTGCCTTGCCAGAGCAGGAGCAATGACGGAAGCCTACTGCCAGATTACACTGGTTGCCAGAATTACGGCGTAAAGTACCCGTGGTGGGAGATTGACCTCGGGAAGTCGCAACAGATTGACGAAGTGAAGCTCTGGCGCAGAACCGACCTTCCCTACTCTGATGTTGATGGCCTTGACGGCGCGTACCTCTTTTTATCTGCAACGCCATATGACCCGAGTCAGGTACCCACATGGAGCAACGGCATCTGGTTAAGGAACTACATGCAGTCGGGTGCTGACAGACCCGAACCGCGGCCATACACCATTCCAGTCAACAAGACAGGCCAGTATCTGCGCATCCAAAAATGGACAGCGGGAGAAGATTTTTTCACAAGCTATTCGCTCTGGTTCTCCGAGATTCAGGTCTTCCAACGGCAAGGCGAGGGAGGGGGAGGCGGAACCACAGGAGGAACGGGTACGAGCAGGGCCGCACCCGCACCAGGAGCGGCGCAAGGACAGAGCGTCCATGTCTTTCCGTCACTCGTTATGAGCACCGTCTGCGCCGAAAGCGATAATACATGCCGCCAAGACGGCCAGCGCATCACCAAAGAGTTCCAGATTAAGAACGACGGGGGCAGTACAGTAACCGTGCAGGTGAAGACCTTTATTGAGACGCAGGATAGAAGCGGCCAGGTTACGAGCGGAGCGCTCGCGTTTCAAGATCACCTTTCATCTCTAGAGTTCCTGATATTCGGCGCCGACGGCCGGCTACTGGAAGGATATGACTGGTCGTGCGGGCCTCAAAAAATCACGGGGGGTGGGACGCAGTGGGTATGCTCCTCAACAAGAGGCAGCACTCTCGGTGGCGCCAAAGACCTTACGACATACGCTCACATCATAGAACCGAACGATTCGCTCAAAGTACAGTTTACCGTAACCGCCAAGACGCCCTCTTTACCGCCGTCGCTGTTCACGAATGGAGCCAAGATTGTCTCGGAGGTCAAGACCGGTAGCACAGTGCTTGACAGGCACGAGTGGGTGTTTGAGAAAGAACCGTAGTGCACAGGAGTACAATGATACCGACGCGTATGAAGAAAGTAATCATCTACATGGTCATAGCAGCTGTATTCTCCGGAAGCGTGCTTGGGCCCGCGCTCTTTGCGCGGGCAGAGACGCGGCCCGCACCACCGCCCACATATATTTCTGCGCAGGAAAGATGGATAAATGAGATTGCCAAAGAAATCGGAACTGCGCCTGAACTTATAAAAGGGAACCTTGAGAACACCAACAACCCGGGGCTCCGGGCTCACTATGAGAATGTCTATGGACCGCCGGAAAGAGACGCCGGCGCTCCGGCAAAGCCCGAAGCACCGGCTCGCACCGCGACCCCGCCCCCGCCGCAAGAAGTGGAGACCAACTGCATGGGGGGCGGCTTATTAAGCGCCGGCAAGGCATTCATCAGCGGCCGAGCACTTGAGTGCATGGCGGCGTGGGTTACCTCAATGGTCATGTGGGTTGCGGCGCGCGCGCTCTGGATGGCAGGGGTCCTCCTAAACTACACGCTCAATACCACGCTCAATATGAGCACGCTTCTTGCCTCTCTCCCGATTGTGGACATTGGCTGGCAGGTGATTCGCGACATCGCAAACATCGTCTTTATCTTCATCGCGCTCTGGAGCGGAATCAGCATCATCATCGGCATCGGGCCCGAGCGGGCGTGGGGGCTCCTCGCGCACATGGTCCTGGTCGCGCTCTTTGTCAACTTCTCGCTCTTTATCACCAAGACCGTGGTGGATCTCTCAAATGTCGCGGCGCTTCATTTCTACGACCGCATCGTGGTGCCAGAAAAACAAAAAGACCTGGATGGCGGGCT
>VMES01000109.1 GCA_007375655.1 Parcubacteria group bacterium Greene0416_79
GGCTCACGATGTCCCCCATCTCGTTGGTAAAAGAAATGCGGAGCGCGTTCCAGATGTTTGAAAGGTACGTGAGGTACGCGGCCTCGCGCGGCGTGCCGCGGAACACCTTCGCCGCACGCCTCTCCCAGTCAGCAAAAAAAGCCGGCTCGGCGCGATGCGTGTTTCCTTTTCCTATAACGAACAAATACGGATGTATGCACTCTTCCACCGCGTGCTTCTCGTGAAGAAACTCGGGAAGATAGTAATCAAAACGGACCTTTCCTAGATGCTCCGGAAGAACGGTTGAACGAAGCACCACCGTGCCCTTCGCGTCGGTGAGCATCTTAAGCGCCTTCGAAATCTGCGAGATGTCCTGAAGGCCGTCTTGATTCACCTGGTCGCCGACGCAGACAAGATACACGGTTTCTACGCGATCTTCCGCGAGTGGGTCCTCTAGGGAACGGACGCGCTCATAGAAACGACTCCACTCCTTCTCATAGTGGCGCGCGGGCGCCTTGGTCAGATCGTAAAAGAAGACACGATAGCCCAAAAATGAAAGCGCAAGCGCGTTCGCCTGCCCCACCCACCCGAAACCTATGATGACCACCTCCTTCATGCCAATTACAACATTCACTCTCGTTTATTTGTTCTTGAGAACTTCGTAGATAAGATACGGAGCGTTATCTTTACGCTCATAGTAGATCCGAAGGAGGATTTCCGTCACAAATCCGAGCATGAATAAGATAATGGAGAGGATGACGAACATCACTCCAACAAGCGGGAGAAGAACGGGATGGATAACCGTTGAGTGCAAAATCTTGAGCGCTATGGATATGATCGCCGCTCCTACGGCAAGACCGCCGAAGAAAACGGCCCAGGAGCCGAAGAAGCGGAGCGGCCTTGAAAAGTAGTTGAGCAGAAACTTGACGCTCACGAGGTCAAACAAAAAGCATAGCGCGTCCGAAACCGATCGCCGCCGGATTCGCCCGCCGTGCGACGCGGAGATGGGAATCTCCGCAACTCTGGCTCCCCGGTCAGAAGCGAAGATTGGCATAAACAGCGAGGTATTGCCGAGCAGTTGGATACCGTCTATAAATTCTCTCCGATACCCTTTCAACGACGAACTATAATCATTCAGACGCACATGAGTACTCGCGCTGATAATCGCATTAGCGATAGAGGAAAGAATCCGAGCATAGAGGGACCCTTGCCTTCCCTTCCGCCACCCCGAAACTGCGCCAAAACCTTCCTTGAGCTTCTTCAAGACGGGAAGGACATCTTCCGGATTGCAGGCAAGTTCGCCGTCAATCGTGATGATGAAATCTCCGATAGCCATCTTAAATCCCGCATCTAGCGCCGCGTTCTCGCCGAAATTCTTGGAAAGCAGGACGGCGGTCACCGGTGAGAGCGACTGAAGTATTTTGCGGGATTCATCCGTAGAGCCGTTATCCACGGCAATAATCTCATACGGCTCGCCGCAAACTTTAAGCACACCGATTAAGCGGTGGTGAACTTCCCTTATTGTCTTCGCACTGTTAAAAACAGGGATGATAATTGAAATCATAGGAGGTTTAATTTTACTATTTCGTCAGGAGAAATAAACTGAGGCCGAGGGTCTCCGATGACCGCGTGTACTTTATAGTTCTTCACAAACTGATTCATGAGAGAAGTAAGGTAAAATTCGCCGTTTAAATGACGGGTGGGCGTGTAGTTAAAGATTTCGCTCCCGATAACCATGACGCCGGCGGCCGACATATTCGACTTCGGATCCTCCGGTTTTTCAATCACCTCTACAATGCACCTATCTTCTCCGATGGTCGCGATGCCGGACACGCGCGGGTACTCAGAGGGAGCGCAGACCCAACTGTATTCAAATGAGAGACACGATACAACTTCTTCTCGGTTCGCCATGTCGTCGCCGACGATGTGTTCTTGTATTTTCTTTTTCAAATACCCGACGACAATGACGACATGATCAATTTCCTCCGGCAATGCGGCAAAGATATAATCAAGTATCGTTTTATTCTTGATGCGCAAAAGCGGTTTGGGAACCGACCGTGTCAATGGAAGCATCCGTTTTCCTTCGCCCGCCGCAAGAATAATAGCTTTCATTCCCGTAATTTCTACAATTTTTTCCTAAAATAGTCCAGTGTATGTTTAAGTCCCGTTGGGAGATCTGTTTCCGGCCGCCAGCCGAGCTCCTTTTCAATCTTCCCGATATCCGCCATGGCGAACTTCGGGTCGCCCGGACGCTCTCCCATCTCCTTGACCACAAGTTTTCTGCCCATAATCCGCTCAAACTCTTTGATGATATCCTTCATCCAGACCCCTGTGCCGGTGCCGACATTATATACGCGGGCGCCGATACAATGCTTGAACGCAAAAAAGTTGGCGCGCGCAATATCTCTCACAAAGATGTAGTCCCGCTTTTGCTCACCCCTCCAGTAGAGTTCAATCGGTTTACCGGTAAGCGCGGCCTTGGCCCATTTGGGAACGGCGCGCGTACCCTGCTGTTCGTCGTTCGGACCATAGACATTGAAATACCGGAGCGCAACGCTTTCTATGCCAAAGCAGTGATAATAGGCATTGAGTGTCGGCTCAACAATATATTTTGAAGCGCCGTAGGGACTGATCGGTTTGGTCGCTTCGCCTTCCTTCAAAAACTGATCCCCGGACTCTCCGTATGACGACGCGGAAGATGAATAGATGATCTTCTTAACGGCTGCCTTTCTCATCGCCTCAAGAAGAGTTACGGTGTTCATAAAATTATTTTCAAAATACTTTTGAGGAGCGCTCAAAGAGTATGTAGTAGTTGAGGTCGCGGCAAGATGAAAGACCGCCTCCATGCCGGGAAGAATTCGGGAGAGAAGTTTCGCGTCTCCCACATTCCCCTTGATAAACGAGGCCTCCGGAGGAACGAGGTGTTTGAATCCCGATGAGAGATCGTCAAGCACCGTAACCTGAAGACCTTTTTCGCATAGAAGCGCCGTCAGATTAGACCCGATAAACCCAGCGCCTCCTGTTACCAATACTTTTTTGCGTTTCTTTTCCATTTATTTCATGATAACACTTTTTCCTCCGCCCATAGAATCACCAATAGACCTTCTTTGCGATTCTCACCGTATCTTTGATAAAGCGACCGATAACGCGCGGATTGATGAACGTGAGCCCTCCGAGAAATCCGACTTCGGATATGGGCGAGCCCGCCTGGCGCGGAAAGTGGTGAACCGGAACCTGCGTGACGGTAAAGTGGTGTTGTCGTGCGAAGATAAAGATCTCCGCGTTGATGATTCCTTCAGTAACATTCGGCAGAAAATTCATCTGCTTGAGCACTTCCTTCCGATACAGTTTGAAGGCACAGTTGATATCTTTCACCGCGACTCCGAAGAGGACGCGCATCGCGGCGTTGTAAATCCACGACATCCAGAGACGTATCGGCGAATCCTTGCGTTCAATCTTGAAACCGCTCACGATATCGTAATGTTTTATGAGCGGAAGCAGCAGGTCAATCTCCCGTATGTCAAACTGCCGGTCGGCGTCAGTATAGAAG
>VMES01000110.1 GCA_007375655.1 Parcubacteria group bacterium Greene0416_79
CTACAGACCCGGAGTTGCGAGCCGACCTGCACACCGCGTTTGAAGAGAAGGGTTTGTTAACGAAGGCGAAAGGTGCCGTGAAGACCGGACCTCCTCAAGCGCCGCCTTTACCGAAGCCAGCGCCGCGACCGCCACTTAGAGCGCCTGAACCGTCTCCTGCGCCTGCGCCGAAGCCGCCAGAAGCCACACCTCCTCCTAGAGTAATAACTAATGAGGAATTGAGAGCCCAAGGTCTTTCCGGCACCGGATGGAAGGGAGAGGCGGAAGCGGCGCCTAAGATTCCCGAGGTGCCCTTAGCCGAACGCGGTCCTGAAGGAGAGGCAACATTTGATAACCCTGCGTTTCAACGGTTTCTCCTTGCAGTGGAGGACAGAACGGGCAAGACACTTGACCGCGGAGATGAAACGCAACTGGCGTTGTTTCGCGAGGCATTTCAGAAGCGCGCCGAGGTAGCCAGGGAGTTTGTCGGGTTCTACGGCGGAGAGATGAAGAAGATCTTCGGCGCTGATTTTTCTTCGCCGGAACTCGCACGTTCTGTCGGAGCGCATATTGAGGCGCTTTCAGAGACGGACCCGAAGCGCGTGGCAGAGTATCACACACTCCCAGGAGAAGCCGTTACGCTCCAAAAGGATATAGAAGCGCTTGAAGCGAGACGAGCTAAGTTCGTTTCCGGAGATGAGCTTCGGGAGGCAACTGCAGGGCTTACGGAGAAGCAGAAAGTGCTTGAACTCGCCAAAGCATCAAACAGGTTTTTTGGCGGATGGGGGCGGTTGACGGGACTCGCGTCATTGATTTTTGGAAAGGAGACGCTCAAAGCGCAGGCAGCGGCGCGAAAGAAGGCGCAGGAGATGGGATACGGCAATGCCTTGCTCGGCACCATTCAGTATCAAGAGGTTCCTTTTTGGAAGGGGAAACGCAAGGAGTACGGGAAAGTACAGACCGACCTAGCTTCTCTTCGCGCGGAACTTCATCGGATACCGGTAGAGAAAGACGCTGAAAAGGCGGATCTTGAACGGGCTTTGAACGAGCAGAGAGCGCGGCTTATGGAGATTAAGAAAAGGGTTCTCGCCGAGAGCGCGATACAACGGGAGATGATCGGGTTGGCGCGGGAGGGAGCAACGGCAACCTTTAGGAGTATGCTTCGTCCGCCGACCGCGCCGGTTATGGAGGAACTCACACGTTACGACCGCGCCGAAGCGGCGCTTGCGACGCTCCTTTGGGTCGCAGAGCGCGGCGGAGATGACGGCGCGGGTGACATTCTGCGAGCACTTGGGAGTTCCGAGGCGCTTCGTGAGAAGATCTTTGAGGGCGCTGAGTCGCTCGCGCAGAGGATTATCGCTTGGAGAATATCTGAAGCGCTCCTCGACCCATTCTCTCCCGGCAGAGTAAGCGCGCTTCAGCAAGAGCTCGCCGCGCTCTTTGCGCGCGAAACGATCGGGAGACGCAAAGGGGGACCGGAAGTAAAACAGTTTATCTCGGATGAATTGCGGCGGTATCTTGAAGAGCAGGAGATTCTTTTGTCGCTTGTCACGGCTCCGGAGGAGAAGACCCTTATACGGCTGCGTGCCGCGGCGGTTCAACATGTGCTTGCTTTGGAGCGTCCGCGCCCTACGGGAGCCATACCTTCCTCGGGCGAAGCCGTTGTATAGACCACTCAAAGAATATCCAGGTTTTTCATCACCATATCATGAACACAGCCATCTTGCCAAAGATTGAGAGAATGCTCAAAGAAGGCAGAAAGGACGAAGCGAGAGAAGCGCTTCGGGAGGCGCTTACTGCTCCGCTTACTGACGAAGAACGCGGGGCGCTTCTTGTGGGATTTGCGGCCGCGTACCTCGCGCTCTCTAATAGCATGAGCGAGGCAAGGCAAGACGCGCTTAAGCTAAAGAAGAATGAAAGGAATACCCAACATAGGCGAGAGACGTTCTGCGTCGCCGGAAGAAGAACTGGCGTATCTGCGCGAGGAGGTGGCGCGGCGGGAGAAAGAGCTTGTTGGAAAAAAAGAGACGCTGGAACCGCAGGCGGTGGCAGAGGCGGTAGTTTCGGAGTATGCGAAGGTTTTGCCGAGCGCCGTGCTCTCTTCCGAGCACGAAATTCCGGCCTCAGAAGCCGAGGCAATCATCCTTGACCTCACTCCCGAGCCGCACGATGCGCAGATGAAGGCACTCGCCGGCATTATTCAGAAAAAGGGCGTTCGCAACGCGCTCTCGGTCGCGGAACGCATGCACTCGCCGCACCTCTTTGATGATTTCCACCGTTTTGTCGTGGAGTATCTTAAGGCAGGACTTCCCGCGCCCGGGCTTCGGGAGCAAGAACCCCTCTTTAGACCCCTTCACATGACTCTCTTTGAGGTGTCGCTTCCCGAAGCGACAAAGGAAGAGGCGGAGAAAGAATTGAAGAAGCTCATCGCGGGTATGGAGCAGTTCTTTTCCGGCATGCTCTCGGTCGCGGGGAGCGGGAGGGAGCGGGGGAACTATTTTACGCTTGAACTCGCGAATGCAAACGGGAGCGACGAAGTGATTTTTTATGTCTCGGTGCCGACCTCCAAGCGGGAATTGTTTGTGAAGCAGATTCATTCTCTGTTTCATAACGCAAAGGTCCGCGAGGCAAAGGACGATTACAACATCTTTAACGACACAGGCGCTGCCGCGGGCTCTGTCGCGCGCTCCGCGAAGAATCCCATCTTTCCGCTCAAAGGATACGACGAGTTTGAAGTTGATCCCTTGAATGTGATTCTGCATAGTTTCGGGAAGATAGACCGCGACGGCGAAGGCGCCGCCATACAGTTCGTGCTGCATCCGCCGCGGCACCCGTACAACGAACGATACGAGGAGGCGATGCTCAAAATTCAACGGGGCGTGCCGGTCCGCCGCGCGATTGACATCTCCTTCTCGTTTTTTGGGACGCTCTTGCGGGAGGTGCGCGAGGCGCTCTCGGGCGAGGAGGAGAAACGCCGCAAGCGCCAGAAGGAGGATGGTGAGCCGCAAAAGATTAATGAGCTTGCGGTTGAGGTCATAAAGAAGAAGGTCGGGAGCCGCGTGCTTGAGGTGAATCTACGCCTTGCGGCTTCTGCGGCGGACCGGAGTTCCGCCGAGGAGATTCTTTCCGATATGGAAGCGGCGTTCAACCAGTTTGACGACCCTACCGGCAACCAGCTTCGCTTCACGCGCCTTCAAGGAGGCGCGCTCGGCGCGTTCTTGCGCGCCTTCAGCCTGCGCCTCTTTGACGAACGGATACTCGTTCCCCTTACCATAAAAGAGGTAACGACGATGGCGCACTTTCCGTCTACGCGGCTCAAGTCCGCTCCGGCGCTTCGGCGCGCAAAGGCCGGCGTCTCGCCGGCGCCAGCGGGGTTGCCCGTTGAGGGAGTGCTCCTTGGCGTCAATCGCGTGCGCGGAAGCGAGGTGAAGATCTACATGGCGCCGGAGGACCG
>VMES01000008.1 GCA_007375655.1 Parcubacteria group bacterium Greene0416_79
CTTCACATACGCAAACAACGCGACGTAGAGCGCCACCGCAACCGCGGCGGAGATAAGAGAGACGAAGAACCTCTTTCTGCCTGTGTGTTCAATATATGCCATAGTGCGGGTAAAAAAACATCTGTGCCGCCGGTTAGAAACTGGCGGTCACTTTGAGCGAAAACGCAACATCCTCGGACCGCGCCAGGTTTCCGAGCGGCAGTTCAACACGCTCAAATACCCCCGTCGTCTCCAGCGCACGAGAAAAAGCAACGAGCGCCGTTCGGTTCGCCGCCATGCCGCGCACCTCAATCTCCCGCTTCCCGCCGGCCGCGGACGTTACGGTGATACCGTCAAGCGAAACGCCGGCTGGCCGATGGGACACTATCGCACGCACCGCCTCATAGACCGTATGCCTCGGCGCTTCAGTACGAAGCAACGTGAGCGTCCTTTCCACCTCTTGAAGCACCACGGCAAACCGCGCCACTTCTCCCGCCTCCACACGCTTTGAGAGGGCCCCGAGACGCTCGCGCGCGGCCGTCTCCCGCTCGTTGGAGAGCGCGAGAGAAGGAATGAGAAGCAGCGCGGCGATAAGGAACGTCGCGCAGACGCCAAAGAGAATGACGCTCCAAAGCCGCATGCGGTACTCCCGGCGGATGGCTTCCTTTTCGGCTCTGGGCAGCAAGTTAAACATACCTAAAATTATCAAGTTCCAAATTCTATTGCAGGAGTGACTGATAATTGAAAATTGAAAATTGAAAATTGAAAATTCCTTTAATGGCCTTTGGGCAACGCCAGCCCCGCCGCCGCGGCGTACTCCAGGGACTCCTCAAAGAGAATCGGCGGAATGTAGTCGTCAAGCGAGCAGATGTTGCGCCAGACATTCCCCGCTTCCGCCTTGAGGCCAAAGGAAAGGGAGAGGTAGTCGTCAATGCCTTGAAGCGCGACGCGGCGCCCCGTGAGAATGACCGTGCCAATCTTCTTATCCATCTCGTTGCTTTGGTCATGATGGGTGCGCCAGTACACCAAGAGCTTGTTCACTTCCCCCTTGAGCGCTAAGACCGCGTGCCCAAACGAATGAAACGGGTCCGCGCCCGCGCTTCCCGTTTGCGCCGCCGGCGCGCGTTTTGCCCCACTCACTTCTTCGGCAGGCACGTGCAAGGAAAGATGCGCCAAAACGGCGTCCGTGACGGCGCCGCTCCCGATCGGCGCGGTGGAAGTGAAATACACCGTCTCATCGCTCACGTTAAAAAGTCCGGTCTTCGCGTCTCCGAAATTGACGATAAGGTAGGCGCCGCGGTCGCCCTTCGCAATGACGGCGCGCGCGATCGCCTGCGCCTCTATCTCAAAAGAGAGCGGGGTCAGTCCGGCTTCGGCGAAGAGTTCCGCATAGGCCTCCACGACCTTTTGCGGCAGGACCGTCACGACAACGTCCAAAGAATCAAGAACGTTCGGCTCGGCTCCCGTGATGACGCTGTAATCAAAGGTGGCTTCGGCGGCGGGAACCGGCACATTGTCTTCAAGCTTGAAATTCAAGACGCTCCGAATCTCCTTGCGCGGCACGCGCGGGATGCGCGTCTTAAACAAATACGCCTTCTCCTCGGAGAGCGACGCGTTCACGAAATCAAGATGCAGTTCTTCCTTGAGGCTCCGCAGCGCCGCAACCGCCTCCTCCTTGCGGCGCAGCTCCCCGCCGGAAACGGCGCCCGGGGGAAGCGCGCGCCTGCCGAACCGACCGACGGCAAACGCGCCCTTGCGCCGCACAATCTCGAGCGCCGTAATTGCCTCGTCTGAGATAGAGAGCCCGACGGCCGGCATCTCAAGGAATCGCGGAGGCGGGAAGAAGTCATGAAAAAACCGATGCGCGAATTGTGAAAAGAAAAGCGCCATACCGTGTGCCCCTATTATACCCCCTCACGCGCGTCAGATGAACTGCGCAATAACATAGAGAACGGCTCCGGCCGCCACGACGCCGGTCAGCAGGTTGAAGTAACGAAAGACGAGCGCGGCGAGGCGCTCGCCGAAAAACTTGACGATATAGGCGACGGCGAAGAACCGCATGCCGCGACCGAGGAAGGACGCGGCAACAAACAGAACGAGGTCAAGGCGAAACAACCCTCCGGCGATGGTAAAGAGCTTATACGGAATGGGCGTAAACGCCGCCGTGAATATCGCCAAAAACGCATGCGCGTTAAAATAGGAAGAGACGAGCATAAGTTCTTCCTCAAGATGATAGAGCATAACGAGCGGCTTGCCGAGGAGGTCAAACGCGAAGAATCCAACGGCGTATCCAAAGAGCGCGCCGAAGACCGACGCGAGCGTAACGATGGAGGCGGTGGAGCGCCAACGCGCGGGGGCGCGCAGAATCACCGGAAACATGAAAAAATCAGGCGGGATCGGAAAGAAAGACGACTCGGCGAACGAGATGAGATACAGCCAGACGCTTCCGTAGTGCCCGTCCATCTGCCTCTCGAGCCACTGCCCCATGCGCCCGCGCGCCACTCCGGCAGGCAAAGAGTCCGCGGGCGACTCTTGCGGAGACGGCCTGTTCTCTTCTGGTACTGTCTCTTCTCGCAATACGTCATTCATACTCAGCGGTTATCACCTGTGATCTCCACCTTCTTGAAGACATCAAACGATATATCGTCATAATGCACATTGCCAATGTTATGCAAATTCTGCGAATGGTTCATGTCCCCAACTTATTTGCGGTATTCGCATTCTTCATTTGCGGTATACGCATTAATTTTTCCTGTCCAGATAACTCTGCAAAATAATCGCGGCTGCGGACGCGTCAAGCTTCTCCACTTTCCCCTGCCATCTTGCGGCCTGCACCGAGGTTAGAAACTCCGGTTCGTACTCCACCTGCGTGCGCGTCGCCTGCTCAATCCGCTTCTTAAACTCCGCGATCTCCTGCGCAATAGGATTGGGCTTACCGTTGAAATCCTTTGATTCCCCGAGTATGAGGCCCTTCACCTTCTGCTCCTTGCAAATCCGCTCTACTTCCGAGAGAAGTGTCTTGTCGTTTTTTAGCACCGTATAGGGAAACGCGAGCCGCCCGTCCTCGTCAGAAAGCGCGAGTCCGACTCGCTTTGAACCGAAATCAATTCCCAAATAACGCATGGGGGTCATTCTACCCTAACCTACAACCGACTACCAACGACCAACAAACACACGAGGAGTTGAGTTTTCATGCGGTTGGTTGTAAGTTGTAGGTTGTAGGTTGTAGGTTAACAACGGAGGGGTCGCATAGTGGTCTAGTGCGGAAGTCTTGAAAACTTCTAACGGTTTACACCGTTCGCGAGTTCGAATCTCGCCCCCTCCGCAATTTGGTTAAAATCAGAACTTATTTTGATGAAAATCCAGATTGCGAATTCTGAAATCCAATCGCTCGGGCGGGCGAAAAGGAAGGGGGTTGGGGGGAAGGAATTTTTGCCCGCCCGAGCGGAAAAGTTTTCTGCTCTGCCGCGCGAAGCGCGTGCGATTAGTCGGGATTGCTTTCAAAATAAGTTCGGATTTTAACCAAAAGGCACCGCAGCGTGGTGATTAACCGAAGGTAAAAGTAAAAGCGCGGAGGCCTGGATTTTCCATTACAATTTCCAGTGTGTGCTCTTCAGAGGTAAGACCGGCCACAAGAGTATACAGCTGGTCCTTTTGTATCGTTACGAACCCGTCTTCGTCAACGTCCGTGCCCGGCGTTTCGATGACTTGTCCATCGACAAGAATTTTCGCGCGTACCGCGTTCTCCGCGCTTGCGACTATATATACATATTGAGCTTTATAACGGAAGATTATCTTCGCCGGTCCTCTATTTTCAACGTATTCGTCTGTGATGTCCCACTGTCCGTCAAGGTACAGCGTGTTCGGGGAAATGTTTTTCGGCTCGGTAAGATTTTGTACGCCGCGTGTGCCGATAATGCCGTTCCCGAGACGTTCATTGCGCGCCGCGCCAAAATAAATTTCCGGTGAACCGACATTCCCGCGAGAAGGCGCTCGCGCATCTTCAAGAAAAACCGTCTCATCTTTCACATCCTCCGCGATGCCGAGCGCCTTGCTGCGTTCTTCCAATGCTTCTTGAATTCTCTTTTCCGTTTCCTCATACGCGCCCTCGCCGAGGTGGTCGTACACAATATAGCCGTCAATATCTATGAGATACTTTCTCGGCCAGTATCGGTTTTTGTATGCCGTCCAGGTTGAGTAGTCATTGTCAAGAACCACCGGAAATTTGATCCCTACTCTTTTTGTTGCCTCAAGAACGTTCTGATATATTTTTTCAAACTCAAACTCTGGCGTATGGATGCCAAAAATGACAAGCCCCCTGTCTTTGTATCTTTCGTACCATGCGTTCAAATAGGGCGTAGTCCGCTGGCAATTGATACAGCTGTATGTCCAAAAATCAATAAGCACGACCTTTTTCCCTATAAACTCGCCGATAGTTACGGGCTTGCCGTCGGTATTGATGAAACCATCCGGAGTAGTGATCTCTTTTGCCAACTCATATTTCTTTGATTTGTCTTGAGCAAGAGTGTTTTTCTTAGCAGGAACAGGAACGGTATCGGGCGCAGTATTCTTTTCTTGGAGTATTTCATCTGTAGTGTTTAAGACCTCCTCTATCGGACGCTCAGCAGGAGGTCGCGGGATAACCGTAACAACTTCGCTTCCGCCGCCTCGGACCGCTTTTTGTGAATTGAGATAGGTAATGCTGCCGACCACCGCAGCAATGAGTACGACGAAGATGGTTATTTTTGGCGCGTTCATAGTGATAAGAGTGTTTTTTCTCTACCTTATTTCAACTCTGATCAGAGTTCTTGACCGCGGCGGAGGCAAGATACGAAAGGAAGCCGGGTATGAGCGGCAACATACAGGGACTCAAGAATGATCCGACACCGGCGAGGAAAGCAATACCGAAGTTGAAAATCGTCAGCGAGCTGATGCCGCCGCCGATTGAGGATACTAAATTCAGAGAAAGAAGAATATCCGTGAGAAACTGAAGGTTTGCCACCCGAGAGAGAGCTCCCGTAAACACAAGGACGCCAAGGGCGATAAGGATAAGGCCGAAGAAATACTGGAAGTAGAGGAGCTTCTTGCCCAAGCGATTGATAAGCGCCTGGGTCTGGTTCGTGAAAAGCCCGACCAAAAGGAACGGAAGCCCTATCCCAAGCGTATAAGCGAAGAGGAGGAGAAACGCGCTTGACGCGGCGGTCGTTGCAAGCGCTAAGATCGCGCCCAAGGCCGCGGAAACGCAGGGGGTCCAGCCGACGGCAAACGCCGCGCCGAAGACAAATGAGGTCAGATAATGAGAGCGAAACCGGCGCGTGACGAGAATCTTGTGGTCGCGTTTCAGAAACGCCGGGGTAAAGAACCCCAGCAGGAAAAATCCGAAAAGAATGATTATGACGCCGCCGACCCTGCCCAGCCATTCCTGCACCGTGTAAGAGACGTTTGAGAGTATCGTCTGCAAGAGAACTCCGACAAGCGAAAACACGAGGGAAAAGCCGAGCACAAAGAAAACGCTTGAGAGGAAGACGCTCCAGTCGCGCGGGAGTTTTACTGGAGATGTCGTTTGATCGATATGTTCCATTTTTGTCTAAGATTTATTGAGGCAAGTATTTACTGATCTCAATGTCATAGCGTTTATCATCCCATGTGTCGGGCGCTTTCAAGACCTGTGTGCCGTTCTTTACAAAGACTTTCGTATGCTGGTAGGTAATGCCATACTGTCGCGCTAGATTTTCTTCGTCCTTATCCGTGTTGCTGTCTTTGTAATTGATGCGGATGCCGATCACCTTGTCGGTCGTTAGTTCGTTAAACGTTTCCTGTATAATCGGAAATTCCACTTTGCAGATCGGACACCAGTTGGCGTAGAAGTAAAGCACCACCAGTTTATCCGATGCAATCGCCGCATCGTAATCCGCCTTATTGTATTCAAGGAGAGGCGCAGACGCTCCGGCAAGAACCGTTCCCGTGTATTTTGTCATCATTGCCTCCCCTTCCTTTTTCATCAGGGTCTCACCCTTCATCATGGCATCGTCTTTTTTCTCCATCATTGAGCCTTCATCTTTCATCATAGTCTCTCCGTCTTTTTTCTCCCTGGTATTATCAGGAGCCCTTTCCATCGCTGCGCTGTCTTTTTTCATTACCTCGTCGTTTACCGAAGACTGTGGTCTTGTGGCGAAGTAAGCCACCCCTCCAATGACCACGACCAGGGCAACTATCGCGATGACAATAGGCATAGCAAAACCTTTTTGTGAATTGTTGTTTTTCATAAATACATTGATATAGTCCATTATGGAAATTATAGATTAGTATGTCAAATAAACTTGACATCACCACTCCGCTTTTCTCAAAAAACTTTACGCGAGGGCGCGGCGGAGCCGCTCAGAATTTTACCCATCCCCACCCGAGCCGCGCAAAGCGCGGCGAGGACAACGTTCCGTTGGAGCTACTTCTAAAATACACCGCGGTGCGGGGGTGTTTGTCGGATGAAGTTCGAAACTATTTCTAGCAAAATCCAAATGAGTAAAGAGGACTCGGCAGGGCGAAACAATTTGTCTGTGGAAGAATGGGGGCGGGTTTCGGACTGGGGATTTTCGGAAAGGTGGCGGCTACCAAATCAAAAACTATACAAAAAATTGACGAGTTCACTGTGGTGTGTAGAATCATCTACAGTTCAACATTCAACCAGAAAGAACAATGACAACTATTCAGATTTCGCCCGCTCGTCTGCACGCGGACTCCTCGCTTCAAGCTTTTCAAACGTTTAATCGCACCGTGTATGAAGCAGTGAACAACCGCGACTTCGGGATACTGGAAATGGCGTGCCGCTTGGCGAGATACGCTTCTCGAGTAGCGCTTTGGGTGCGTAAAGCGGAGATGGAGCGAACCGGATACCATCTCTCCATGATGCTCTCTTGGCTCTGCGCGCTCACCAACAGAATGGGTCTTTCTATGGAGCAAGAGGTAGCAACCTACTGCGTAATTGAGCTTCAATCCGGCGCGCCCATTGCCGAGCTTCAGAAAACATTTGCCGCGAGACACACTGATGTCTCCCTTGAAAGGGCCTGTCTCTGCTTGGCAGAGAAGGTACTCGGAGTTGCTTCAGAACTTGAGTACTATCAAGAAACTCACGAGGTGGAGCATTTCCGCAATATGGCAAAGCGAATGGCCCAGAGCGTAGAAGCGCTCTTGGTCGTTGCAGGCAAACTTGATCTCAGTTTGGGCGAGGAATTGGCAAGATATTTTGAGGGAGGTTGCAACCATTGCCATCGCATTCCCTGCGGATTCGGCTTCAGAACCGATAAGGTCGTGTAGCGCACCCGTTGGAGAACCTAAAAACTCCACGTGGCACAATGACAGAGCTTCGCGCTCTGTCTTTTTTTGCATCGGTTCTAGAAACAAAACCCTTTGTAGGAGTTGTAGAAGTTACACTCTTTCCATTACCCGTTTCCTTCCAATGATATCTCGCTCCACTTTACCCAGGTAAAGTGGAGCGATGGAAATCGGCTACAGAGCAACAAGCTGACAAAAGGGCTGAAAAGTGGTACCATGGCGAGCGTACATGAAGCAGATACTTCTCATCACCTTTGGCACCATTGCGGCAGTGAGTATCATCGTCATCGGCTTTACCTTCACCCAAGTCAACGAGGAACGGCTCAATCTCGCCGCGGACTTGCAGTACCGCACCCGCCTCCTCGCGGACTCGCTGTCGGAGGCCGTTGAGCCGAGTCTTGCACGTAACTCCACTACAACACTCCGGCGCATTGTGGATCGGTTCGCCGACCGCGAGCGCATCGTGGGGCTCGCGGTCTTCAACAACCGCGGCGTGTCGCTCGTCGCCTCCAAGGAGATACCGAAGCGGGTGATTGATAATCCCGATTTCGTCTTTGAGGCGCTGAACAGGGGCGAGGCGGCCGGACGGTTTGAGAAAATAGAAGGCGTACCACTCTATCTCTTCGTCTCTCCACTCTTTGAGAAAAAGAGCGCTGTGTCGGGCGCGCTCGTCATGGTACAGAGCGCCTCCCACATAGATGCGGCCGTCGCCGATATCTGGAAACAGAATATCGTCCGCTTGCTCGTGCAGATTTTCATCTTCTCCGCGGCCGTGGTGCTCCTCATCCGCTGGGCGTTGTATAAGATACTCGCGCGATTTGCGGACTCGGTGAAGTCCGCGCGCGTAAGCAAAACGAGTAAGCCCCATATCGGCGGGCCGTTCTTCCTCAAGCCCCTCGCAAACGAGATAGCGAAGATGCATCTCAGCCTCACGCAAGCCAGGTTTGCCGCAAGCGAAGAGGCGCGCATGCGGCTCCAAAAGCTTGAGAGCCCATGGACTGCGGAGCGACTTAAAGAATTCGTCAAAGCACATCTCAAAAATCGAAAGATCTTCTTGGCGTTCAACCGAGAACCCTATACTCATCAACGGATAGGTACTGATCTGCGCGTCACTTCTCCCGCCGGCGGCGCTTCAACAGCCCTTGAACCCGTCATGGAGGCATGCGGCGGACTCTGGTTCGCGCATGGGAGCGGTAACGCCGACCGCGACACCGTGGACGCAACGGATAAGATAGAGGTCCCGCCTGAACATCCGAGCTATACCCTCAAACGTTTGTGGCTTACCGAGGCGGAGGTAAAAGGATTTCATAGGGGGTTTGCGACAGAGGGGTTATGGCCCCTCTGCCACATCGTGCACATCCGTCCTATCTTCCGCAAGGAGGACTGGCTCATGTATCGGCGCGTGAATGCTAAATACGCGAAAACGATACTTGAAGAAATAAAGAGCGTGCAGGAGCCGATCGTGTTACTCCAGGACTATCACTTCACGCTACTCTCACGCATGATCAAAGACAACCGCCCGGACGCGCAGGTAGGGTTCTTCTTGCATGTGCCCTGGCCCAGCGCGGAATCGTTCAGCATCTGTCCCTGGCGAAAGGAGATCCTTGACGGCATGCTCGGCGCGGATGTCATCGGCTTCAATACGCAGCAATCCTGTAATAACTTCATAGAGACGGTCGGGAAAGAGATAGAATCGCTGGTTGACTTTGAGCAAGTTTCTATCACGCGCAATGACCATACTTCCTATATCCGTTCATTCCCTGTGAGCATAACCTTCGCCAACGGCCACGAACTAGATCAGCCGCCACCAAGCAAAAAGACGCTGGAGCGTCTTGGCATCAACACGCCGTATCTCGGGTTGGGTGTAGAACGGCTGGATTACATCAAAGGAATCCCGGAGCGCTTTAGAGCAATAGAGATCTTTCTTGAAACGCACCCCGAATTCCGGGAAAAGTTTACATTCTTGGAGATCTCGGCTCCGCATCGCCAGGGAATAAAAGCATACCAGGAATATCGCGAACTGGTCGTTCAAGAAGCGGAGCGTATCAATAAAAAATTTGCGACAAAAAGATGGAAACCGATCGTCCTTGAACTGATACAGTATATCCACCCGGAGCTTGAACACCCTCTCCTTCCGTCATTGCGAGGA
>VMES01000111.1 GCA_007375655.1 Parcubacteria group bacterium Greene0416_79
TTCGAGTCCCTCAGCGCGCATATGCGTACGCGTTTTGAGTGTATCATATACGGCGCGGTGCAGGGGGTTTCCTTTCGGGATTTCACGCGCCGCGCCGCGTAGGAACTCGGGATAACGGGAACCGTGGAGAATCTGCCTGACGGCACTGTTCGGGTCGTGGCAGAAGGGGAGGAGGAAGGTCTGAAGAAATTGCTGGCGCATCTTTGGGAGAAGCATCCGTTTGCGCGGGTCGCGCGGATTGATGAAACGTGGAGCGCCGCCACCGGAGTTTTTTCCGATTTTCGGATAGGTCCCTCCTAAATCTTGGATCATGAATCTTGAATCTGTGACCATTCTCTACGAGGACCGCGATGTGTTAGTGGTCAATAAACCAGCCGGTCTGGTCGTGCATGCTGACGGAAGAACCGAAGAACCAACGGTAGTGGATTGGATTCTCGCGCGTTATCCAGAGCTACGGGATATCGGCGAGCAGAGTCATAATTCTAGATTCACGATTCATGAATCTCCGGCCGCTTCGCGGCCGGGCATCGTACATCGCCTGGACCGCGAGACCTCCGGTGCGCTTATCATCGCCAAAAACCAGGCCTCGTTTTTTAATCTTAAGCATCAGTTCAAAAAGCAGGAGGTGAGGAAGACCTATCACGCGTTCGTGCATGGACGGGTGAAACATGACGATGGACTCATTGACCGCCCCATCGCGAGAAGCAGGACAAATCCGATACGCTGGTCCGCGACGAGAGGACGCAGGGGAGAAGAAAGAAGCGCGGTGACGGAGTATCGTGTCCTTGCCCGCGGAACCGATTGTACCTTTCTTGAGCTCTCCCCGCGCACCGGCCGGACGCATCAGCTCCGCGTCCACCTCAAAGCCATCAATTACCCGACCGGCTCTATGCTCCCAATCGCGAACCGGCGCTCGGATTCACGCGGCTTGCGCTGCACTCCCGAGCCGTTTCCTTTCTCTTACCGAACGGAAAACGAATCACGATTGAAGCGCCGTACCCCGCTGATTTTCAAAGAGCTCTTAAGAACTTTGAAAATCGGAAGTAACAATTTTCAATTTTCAAACTTAAAATTTAATAATTGATTGAAGATTGAACATTGTAAATTGATAATTTTCAACACTTTACCCCCACACCTTGTGTGAAATGCCCTGCGCAGAGCGCAGGGTTCCCCTCTTCCTTGTCCCCACACCAAACGAATGTTTAGTGTGGGGACTTGCCGCAGGGTTTAATGCCCTGCGGTCAAGGTGTGGGGGTTTACTTTTTAGTTTCCTCTGTGGTAAAGTGCCGTTCTATGCCCATTACGATTTCTTCGGCAAATATTGAGGAACGGAGAAAGCTCACCTTCCGCGCCGGAGACACCGTGCGCGTGGTGCAGAAGATTACCGAGCGCGTGAAGGAGAAAGATAAGGTAAAGGAGAAGAAACGGTTGCAGGCGTTTGAAGGACTCGTGCTCGCGCGCAAGCACGGCCGCGAACCGGGTGCCACCTTCACGGTGCGCCGCGTGATTGACGGGGTCGGGGTGGAGCGTATCTTTCCGCTCTATGCGCCGACGATTGAAAAGATTGAGGTGCTCAAACGCGCCAAAGTGCGCCGCGCCAAGCTCTACTACATTCGGCACAAGGCGGTCAAAGAGATCCGCCGCGCCATGCGGCATGAGCGGACTGAGAAGAAAGAAACGCCGGTCGTCGAAGCTCCTGCGATAGAAATTAAAGCATAAAAAATCCTGCAAAACGGCGGGATTTGATTTATCCACAATTGGTAGACGCTATTTCCTTGATGTCGGGTATAATTATACAATGGGGAAGAGAGGACCGAAGCCAAAAGGGAAGGTAAGGATAAAGTGGTCCTCCAACTTTGCTTACGCAATAGGTCTTATTGCCAGTGACGGTAATTTATCTCCTACTGGAAGGCACATCACTTTTGTTTCGAAGGAAATAGAGCAGATTAACAATTTTCTTAAGTGTTTAAAGATTTCGACAAAGATTGGCAAGACTTTTTCAGGGTATAGCGGCATGTGGGCGTATCGTGTCCAATTTGGAGATGTTCTGTTTTACAAATATCTGCAATCAGTCGGTCTGTCTCCGGCGAAATCCAAAACCATTGGCCGATTGAAAATCCCCGATGAATATTTTTTCGACTTCTTAAGGGGGGTATTCGATGGAGATGGTTCCACCTATTCGTACTGGGATAAAAGGTGGAAGTCTAGCTTTATGTTCTATTTATGCTTCGCTTCGGCAAGCAAGGTATTCACGGATTGGTTGAGAATAAAGATAAAAGAATTCGTTGGAAGTACAGGTCATATTACCAAAGACGGAAAAGGGTTAACATACCAACTGAAATATGCAAAAGGTGAGAGCTTTCAGGTTCTTAAAAAGATGTACTACTCGAAGCGATGTACTTTTTTATCCAGGAAATACTTGAAAGTTAAGAAAACTTTAGCTATAGTAGGGAAGTCGCTCCCTTGAAATACTTGACAAGACAATGCGCGAGTGGTGAAATTGGCATACACGCAGCCTTGAGGTGGCTGTGCCCTCACGGGCGTGGAGGTTCAAGTCCTCTCTCGCGCACCAACACAGAACTAAGAGGCTCTGAACGAGCCAATGCGTGGGCGTGCCGAAGGCACGCCCACTGTGTTTCGCCTGAATTTCGCCCAGAATCCGCAAG
>VMES01000009.1 GCA_007375655.1 Parcubacteria group bacterium Greene0416_79
CGAGATTTTTCCTAAAGATCGTCGTTGTTCTTTTCGTAGCGGTAGCTATTTTCACCTATTATATTTGGGAACTGCGGCGCGAGGATTCCCTGTTGCCAAAAAAAATGCGATATCTTGCATGGGCCCATCGGATGGAAACCTGATGTAGTCAAAATTGAGCTCGTCAAATCCGATGGCATAGGACTCTTTCGCAATGGCGACATGGTGATCCCACACCTCCTTGGCTCCCGGGTCAGAAAACGAAAGCCGTTTGTAATCATGCCAGGCGGAACCATCGCTTCGCTTTTTTACCGCAAGTTCTGGTCGGCGTTTGGTAAGGACGGGATCTTGAAAAACGGTAATCCGCCCTATGACATAGATTCCTTTTTCGTGGAGCGTTTCAATAAACTCCTCCATGTCCGACGCGCGGCAACGCGGAGAGAGAAAAGGTGTAAGGTCCTCTGCCTTCGGCTCAAACGAAAGGTAGCCGCTGTAATCTTTGATGTCAATCACGAGGGCGTTTAGTTCTGTCTCCTCAATAAACGTGACGAGCTCATTCCGAAACGAGGACGTGCCGGCAACGCACGCGGTCATGTAAATCGCCTTGAGCGGCTCCGGGGTAAGCAGGTGCGTAACGGCTTCTTGCTCTGGAACGGCAACCGCCGCAACGGAATCTGCCGAGAACGCGAGAGGCGACACCTGGGTCTTCTTGAACGCCAAAAGGAGAAAAAGGTATAACGCAACGAAGACCACAACGGCTCCAACCACAAAGAACGGCTTCGCGCGAATAAAACCGATGTAGCCGCGGGCGCTTCGCACTAACGGCGCGCGTTTCATCATACCGTGTCTTTATCCGCCCTATGAAGTATCTCTTTATTCTCCTCGTAGGTATCCGGGGCCGCTTCCCGACGCAACAGCGAGGACACGCCGCCGGCGCGACTCAACCGAATCAAACTGCTGCAAAGCAGAACCGCTCCGGTGAGCAGAACGAGCCCCTCCTTCCATGCCGACGGGACGCCGAGAAACGGCAGAATAAGGAGCCAGACGCCGAGCCAGATGATTGTCTTTGCTGATGTCATAGAGACCCCAGCCGCCGAAAACGGCGACTGGCGGGTTCCACTATTATACACAGTACCTACTGTGTGGTAAACTTGCTCCAGCATTTTGGCTCCCAGTTAAATCATTGACGGCACACCTAACCACGCCGTCGGAAAGGAATCGTGAACTGCAAAAACGAATACACCCCGAGGGCTATCCGCGAACTGCTCGACGAAACGCGTCGCAAGCAGTTTGTAGGCGGGGGCATCTGTGAACTCTTCATCGCTGGCGAGAGGAATGGGGGGGGCGAGATTGCAGACATCTCCATCAAAGACGGAAAGGTCTGCATCATCCTCCGACCATTCCTTCAACTGGTTGGCGGTCGATGGTCCGCTTTGAGCGAGTATTCGCTCGTCGTTGAGGTTACCGAAGCATGGTGCGACGGCGGAAATCTCCTCATTGCGGAGAAGAACTCACAGACCATGATAGCCCTGCGCCCATCACTGCGTTGCATGCTGGAGAGACGCCGGCCGCAACAATCGCAGAAAGAAGCGGCGTAGCAAATCCCCGCCGCCTTCATAAGCGGTGGGGACCTTTTTGCCCACTCACAGCCACACCGGCTCTGCCCTCACCTTCCCGCAATTCAACAAACGAAACTCTATGACTATGCTAGCGAAAAAACACTGCATCTCCTGCGAAGGAGGCATGCCTCATCTCATGGCAGATGAAATAGCGGATTTGCATAAGGAGGTTCCGGAATGGGAGATCGTGGATTATCACCACCTCAAACGGCGCGCCGAGAGCGAAGGCCACCATCCTGATATTCGCTTCGGTTGGGGCTACGCCGAAATCATCTCTTTCACCCACGCCATCGGCGGGCTCTCGGAGAACGACTTCATCCTCACCGCCAAGATTGACGCGCTTTTTAAAAGATGAGTGCTTCCTATTCTCAAATTCTTGAGAATTCCAGAATAGATTTCATCCGCGTTTATCTGCGTATGTATCTGCGTTCATCTGCGACTATGACAACGAACTCCCCCCTTACCTTCTCCGGATTATTCTTGAAGAACTCCAAAAGCTCGGCAGGGTTACCGCTTACAACTTCCTCATGAATCTTGGTCAGCTCGCGGCAGATAATGATTCTTCTCGAACGGAAAGGCTCAACCTTTCCATCTGCCAAAAAGGTTGAGCCTTTCTGGGAAGAGTCAAGATGCTTCTCAAGTGACTCTAGTGTCTTCACTATCCGATGCGGGGATTCGTAAAAAATCATAGTGCGTTCGGAGGCTGCAATCTCCCTAAACAGCGTCTCCCTTCCCTTCTTGTGCGGCAGAAATCCCAAGAAGACAAAGTCATGCACCGGCACGCCCGCGATTGAAAGCGCCGCCGTAAGCGCCGATGGCCCCGGCACCGTTACGACAGTTGGAAGGTTTTTAAGTTTCGCTCGCTCCGCTCGCTGTAAGTCAGTAGGTCTTCCCGCATAACTTCTAAACTTCTCAACTAACAAACTGACCAACTTAGCACCGGGGTCAGAAATACCTGGCATCCCCGCGTCAGTCACCAACGCCACATCTCTCCCTCCCTCAAGCCACCCAACAACTTTCTCCGCCGTGATTCCACTCCGTTGTTCGTTGTAGGTGGTCAGTTGCTTGTGAGCGATTGCGTATCTCTCGAGCAACCGCTTTGTCACTCTTGTATCCTCGCACAAAATCACATCCACCTCTTTGAGCACTCGCAACGCCCTGAGCGTCACGTCTTCAAGATTCCCTATCGGCGTTCCAACAATAAACAGTACCCCCATATTATTTTTGATGCTATATTCTAATGTTCTCAAGAATAACAGAATATCAGACCCAATGAATTAAAAACCGGACAGATTTTTCACGCAACTTTTTCACACAACGACTATTCTAATGTTCTCAAGAACTTCAGAATATACTCGGCGCGGTCAGTTAGTTTGTGACGAACAGACACGCTGTCAGACCGCTTCAATACAAGACCAGCAATCGCCAGTCGCCTAATATGGTCAGCGGCTGTTTTATAGTTAATATGAAGCATGTCGGATATCTCTTCCACGGAAAGTTCCGGCGATTTTTTAAGCAACTCAAGAATCTGAATCCGCCGATGATTAGAAAAACCGCGCACCATTCGTTCTAATTCTTTGAATGTTTTTACACTCATAGTCATAGGCTATATTCTAATGTTCTCAAGAATATCAGAATATACACCGTAAAACAAACTGGCAGATAGAACGATGTCGAAAAGCAAAAAGGTAAGTGGGGACTTATTTTCTTATGAAGGAAATGATGTGGCGCATCGCCTCCGCAAAATGGCGGCGGCCGTGGAATGAATGGTCCGCTCCTTTTATGAGGACAAATCTTTTCGGTCGGTTCGCCATTCTGTAGAGCGCGTACGCTTCCTGTTCATAGGGGATCGCATCTTTTTCTCCGTGAATAACAAGGAGCGGCCTTTTAAACTTCTGTATGGCGCGCGGAATATCAAGAAGAAAAAACTCGTCATAAAATCGCCTCAGCAATCTTTTCCCATCCACCCATTCGCCCCTCCGGCGGTACACCATGTATCCTTTCTCCCAAAAATCCTTCACCTGCCCGTCTGTAAAATCATACCGAACCGCGCCTTTCAAATCCGCCACCGCTCCAGTCAAGATGAGCTTGTGTAGCCGCCGGTCGCGGTGCGCGTAAAGCGCTGCGTCAATCGCTCCGGTAGAATGGCCGTACAACACCAATTTTTTAAACGAAAAACGACTACTGACAAAATCAATGGCGGATTTAATATCCTCAACTTCCCGACTCATCAGTTTCTCTTCAAACTTCCCTGCGGAATCCGGACTGTGGCTAAAGTCAAACCGGAATACCAAAAATCCGGCGCGCGGAAGCGCGCGGCCAACTCTCTGCGATGTGCTCCCGCGGCTGTTGCTCGGAAAACCGTGGCAAAACACCACCGCGGTATCGTACGTTCTCGGCACATGCGCGTATCCTTTGAGCAAAAGACCGCGCGCGTTTTTGAAAAAAACGGTTTGAACCATATAAGTCATACAAATTTTAAGAACAATACCGTATGGCGTCTTATTCGTAGCCATTCGCCCGCCCGTACCGAACAGTATGTTCGGGCGGGTATCATTAGAATTATTCGCCCCAGTAGTAGAGCGGGGCTCACTACGGAGTAAATATATTGGTATGTTTACCTAATCATATCCGCCACTTTATAAATATCTCCGGCGCCGATGGTAATAATGACATCACCCGCCCCGCTGTGCGCGCGCAGATACTTAGCAATCGCCTCAAACGAATTCATACACCGGACTTTTTTACCGCGCTCGCGTTTCCCTATTGCCTCCGCAAGCATCTTTGATGAAACAGAAGCGTCAAACGGTTCGCGCGCGGGAAAGATCGGCGAGACAATGATCTCATCCGCGTTCCCGAATGCTTTCGCAAATCCGTTAAAGAGGGTCTTGGTGCGGCTGTAAAGATGCGGCTGGAAAACCGCCACGATTCTTTTCCCCGCGAAGAATTCTTTTGCTCCCAGAAGCAGCGCCTCAACTTTCCGCGGATTATGCGCGTAATCGTCATACAGAAGCGCGCCGCTTTGGAGTACGCCTTTCTGCTCAAATCGCCGCCATACCCCGTCAAAATCCGCAAGAAAAGCGGTTGCCTTTGCGGAAGAGACGCCCAATGCCGCGGCGGCGGCAAGCGCGGCTCTGGCATTATGCAGATTGTGAAGACCCGGCAATTGGAGCGCAATCGGCTTGGCAAAAGATTGGTAATCAAGCGCTCTCCTGCCGGCTTCTTTCACTACCCTTGCCGCGCGCGGGTCGGAAAAATCCGTAATAATCGCGCCACTCAAAGGCAAGCGTTTTGCCAACTCTGAAAAAGCCGAGCAGATATCGTCAATGTCCCGATAGTAATCAAGGTGGTCTTCGTCAATGTTAGTAATCACCAACAGGTTCGGCGACAGCGTCAGAAAATTCCGCTGGTACTCGTCTGCCTCAACCACAAAATAGTCGCGCTCCCCTCGGATGAAGTTCGTCTGCGCGCCGGTTTTCGGATGGCGCATCAAACTACCAATAATAACTGACGGCGAAAGTCCCGCATCAATCAAAATCTTCGCGAGCATTGCGGTTGTGGTGGTCTTACCGTGCGTTCCGGAAACCGCAATGGTAAATTTGCCGCGAGAAATTTCTCCTAACGCTTCAGCGTAAGACAGCAAAGGGATCTTTAATTTCTTTAGTGCGTTAAAATGTTTCGGGTCAGCGACTTGAATCGCCACCGAGTAAATAATCAGGTCGACATTTTTCGGGACCACGGAGAGCGTCTGCCCGATGGAGATTTCCGCTCCTTCTTTCCGAAGCGCCTCCACAATTTCCGAATCCGCGAGATCAGAACCGCTGACTTTCTTGCCGTCAACAAGAAACATCCGCGCAATCGCGGACATCCCAATCCCGCCGATGCCGATGAAATGGACGGATTCTATTTTTGAGAAAGCCATAGACAATTTAGAGTGAAAAGAATTTCTTAATTTCCAATTTGACTTGTCGTAACCGTTTATCAGAAATCCTGCTTTTGCGCGCAAGGATTCGCCTCTGCGAGATAATTCGCATTTGATGTACGCAGAGAGAAATCTGCTTTTCGTGAAACTCAAACGGAATGTAGCCAACGACCCCTTTGAGCTTTGTTGAAAGTGGAACAACTAACGCAAGTACCGAACCAACCACATGCACCACGAGCATCGGCCGGGTAAATGATTCTCCTTTGCCGTCCATTTCACTGCCGACATTCACTCCGCATGATACCCAGCGGACTTCTCCGGCACGAATGCTTACCTTTCGTTCATCCGCGTGAATCGCTTTTTGACACTATTCCACTTGTCAAAATCTTTGAAATACATGGGTTCCTATACATTTACAGACCTCCGAAGAGGCCTGTTGACGCCTTACGGCGATGGTAGAGGTAGTATAGCATAGAAATCAGATGTCAAGCAAACAAAAACATCCGTGCGATAGCGACAGTGCCTATTCTACCGATACCTATAAAGTGAACGGTTCTTATTTTTGAGAAATCAATTGCCGCTACCACATACTGCAGAAAAGCTAAGTGGAAACAAACACACTAAAAAAGCGAGGGCGAGAATTTTTCTAATTCTCGCTCCTCTACGCCTGTAAAGATAACTTTTATTCTTCAGGCAATACTACTTCTTGCAGTCGAACTGCTGGTTTGAAGGGTTCGGTTCTAACCAGTTCTCCTTTTTTATCAAATACAGGCGCTTCCCCGTTGGAAATGGTGTTAATGTGTAAATTAGTAGCACCATGAGAATCGGCAAAGTCCTCTTTGTCCGAGACATGATCTAAATTCCAACCGATTACTTTACCCTATAACTCCTTCCCGCTTTGCAACTCGATAATGACATGGGTACCAAACTCAATACCAAGGCTTCCGACTTTCCCTTTTACATTTACACTCTCTGTATAAAAGTGTTCTGCTTTATGTCCCACTTTTTCCAATGATTCGTTCATAATGTAGGTATTTGTTAATTTGTTAATTCAACCACAGTTATTCTACCCCCCCATACAAAAAGGCAAGTCGGTTATCAACTGTTATAAACTTCCTACTATTCTTACAAACTGCTCCCCCTATCATACTCGTTCTTGAGCTACTTTCCGAATGAGGCGAGGAGAGGTTATTTGTACAACTCGCTATGCGTCCCGACTGCGATAAGATAAAAACCGTCGGGTACGCGCCGATACGCGATACGGAAATCGTTTGTCACATTGATGCTCCGATATTCGGCATATTTACCCGAGAGCGCGTGATTATTGAGCAAGGGGTCATACTCACTTCGCACGAGCATCTCCAGACGCGCAGTTGCTTCATCTCTGATTCTTACGGAGAGCCGTTTCCATTGCCTGCGAAAACGAGAGGAGCGGTACAGCATTGGTTTAGGACTCCAGATCTTTTCGCAAGTCCGCCACGGTCGCAAAGGGTCCCGCCGCTTTTCCACTCCGCCATTCGCGTTCTGCCTCATCTATGATTCGCTCCAAATACTTTGAGGGTTTATAGGGTGCGGAAAAAGCAATCTCCTTGTCGCGCCCGAGTTGGCGCAAAAAGGCGTTGATGATAGTCCCGAGCGGAAATCCTAATTCCTCTGCGGCTCGCTTTGCACTAAGCTTCACCGCTTTATCGGTCTTTATATTCAAAATTGTCTTCATCCCGTTAGAGATACTACTGCAACAAGCAGTGGTTATCAATTAAATTATTGGTAAATCTTTAAAAACCCGAAAGAAGTGAGAGATAATCTCTAACGGGATTCATATACCAAAGTATATACTATGGTATATATCTGTCAACCACGCAAATTCTTTACTATCTCCACAAACTGCTCTCCCCTATCATACTCGTTCTTGAACCATTTACCCCCACACCAATGTATTGGTGTGGGGGTTTACCGCCCACACCAAACTTATGCCAAAGATTCTGTAAGCCGTTTTTTGAGTTGCAAGAAGGCGCGACTTCTCAATTTAAAATTTTGTTCCCTGTGCCGTGCATCAGATTCTGCTTTGTACGCCTCATAGTACAGCAACTCAAACGGACGGCGACCTTTTGTAGAGAAAACCTTGCCCTCATTATGCATTCTAAAACGCTTGCGTAGATCATTGGTAGAACCAACATACAATTCGCTGTCCTGTTGACTTCGTAGAATATAAACTAAGTCATAGTTTGGTGTGGGGGTGAACCGAATGAGGCGGGCCTGATTTTTTTACTATATCCACAAATTGTTGGCCGCGATCATATTCATTTCTAAACCAACGGCCAAAGGAAGCAAAAGCCGGTGAGAACAGGACCGTGTCGCCGCGCTTGGCGATGCTCATAGCCTGCTTTACACAGTTTTTTAACGTCCCCAGTGCATATATTGGTGTATTTTTTAGCGTGTAGCGTGTAGCGTGTAGCGTTTTTCTTGAATCTTTTTCTGGCGCTTCACGTTTTACGTTATACGTTACAAGCAATTTTTCTGTACCCGATTCTTTTAGAAAAACTGCTGCTTTGCAGTGCTTCGGGATTTCTTCAACCAGTTTGCTCATATCAAGTCCTTTGTCCGTTCCGCCCATGATAAGCACGATGTGCTTATCAGATTCATGATTCAAGATGCTAGATGCATGAGTTCCTGAATCCTTAATCTTGTTTCTTGAATCTCCGAGCGCCCGCAGGGCAGCGAGGGTGGCATCCGGCGTGGTGGCGTTGTTGTCATTGTAGATTTTAACCCCGCGCACCGTTCGTAGATACTCCAGCCGGCCGGGGACTCCTTTGAAATGCTCAACGGCTTTTCGCACAACATTTATAGGAATCTTGAAATGTTTCGCGACATTAAGAGCGCAGGCGATATTTTCCAGGTTATGCTCGCCGAGTAAAGGTGTCTTCCAGCCCGATGGGATATCAGAAGCTTTGGCGACCCTCAAGGTTCGCCCCTTTCCCAGATTTAAGGTTGAACCTTCTCCGCCGTTGAGGTTCAACCTCTTTCCCGATTTGAGGTTGAACCTCCTCGAAGAAATCAATTTTGCCACACGCTCTCCTGCGATAAGAATATCATCAGGTTTTTGATACCTGAAAATGGCAACCTTATCTTCAAAATATCGCTCGCGGTCCCCCTGGTAATACACCAAATGGTCATCAAGAAAAGTGGTAAAGACCGCCACCTGCGGAGAGAGCTTGGCGTCATGGAATCCCTGCAGTTGCCACGAATCCAGTTCAAGCACGACGATGTCGCCGGAGCGGACTTTTTTAAGAAGCGGAAGCGTAGCTTCGGAGACGAGGTTGCCCCCGCGGAAGACCTTAGCGCGTGTAGCGTGTAGCGTGTAGCGTGTAGCGAAAGACAAAATCTCATAGATGAGCGCGGTAACGGTGGACTTACCGCGGGTACCGGTAACGCCGACAATCGTCACGCCTTTCGGCATAAGTTTAGCAAAAAGCGACGCGTCCATCTCAATTGGAATCCCCTGCTTCCGCGCTTCCGCAATATACGGAGAGTCAAGCGAAACACCGGCGGCTTTGAGAATAAAGTCCCTATTTCTAAAATCCTCAAGGCGATGCTTTCCAAGTACAAACTGAATGGGTTTTGAGATTTTGAAGTTTTGTCCTCCTGAGGCGGATCCGCCTAGGGCGGAAAGTTTTGAGACAGACGGCGCAAGCGTTTTCTCGTCCCGAAGGTCCGTGACCGTAAGCTCCGCCCCACATTCAGCGAGAAAAATCGCGTCCCCCAGTCCGCGCCCGAGAAGCCCAAGTCCCATCACGGTAACCCGTTTCCCCTTGAAGAAAGAATGATAATCAGACATAAAAGACATACTACCCCGCTTTCATGTAAAGATTAAGAGCGACACCGCAGGGCGTTAGACCCTGCGGGTCGCTCCGATTTGACCCTGCGCGGAGCGCAGGGTGTTCCCATTCGTGTGCGCTATTAACAAAAAGAGGGTTCGGAAACAAGTTCCAAAACCCTCATGCGCTAAAGCAAACTCTACCCAACACCATGTGGTCGGCATCAGTGTGCCACGGCTTGCCGTGCCGACACGACCTCTGGCGGTGAGGCCGAAGCTTGGGCCGGAAGTTCGTGCGTCAGTAACGATGCCGATGCAATCTTTTCGCAGACCGCATCGTATTGCTCCCGCAGACCCCACAGGGCCAGAGTGTGGGGAGTGATTGGAACAAAGATAATCGGATCGCCGCGATGGACTTTGGGCACCCGATCATTTGAAAAGACAATGCCTCCTAGTTCTTTTGAGATACGCCGGAGACGGCTCTTTAACAATTGTATCGTGAACCCAGGGAATATTTCTGCGGTCACGGTATCCAGTCCGACGCCCACCACTTCCGCAGAATGCACTTCTTCTGACCGAATATTAGTCCTCATAGGTACACACTGACGCTCCTCTAAAGAGGCGGAGATCGTACTCGTCTTCGCGTATTCCGATACGCAAAGACGCTTCAAAGAAAACGTCTCACTGCCAGAGATATTACCATAAGGAGATACGGGAGTCAATGGGCACACAGGTAAGTATCCACACCTCCAGAAAAACCCTTGTAAATCAAGGATATTTCAGGTGCCTAATTTTAAATACTTTTGGAACCAGTTTTCAGGGTCGTTCCACT
>VMES01000010.1:0-759 GCA_007375655.1 Parcubacteria group bacterium Greene0416_79
CGGGTCCGCGTGGACGGCTCAAAGAAAAGATATTGTCGTGTAATCCTGATGCCGAAAAAGCGCTCCGGCTTGAATTTGATGAGTTTATTGATGCTATAATTTCAAATAAAGGAGTAATCGGTACGGCGTATGATGCGGTGGAGGCGCTTACCATTATAAAAAAGATTTATGCCTCACAGTAAGACCATACTGGTTACGGGCGGAGCGGGGTTTATCGGGGGACATGTGGTTGACGCACTCCTCCACGGCGGCTACCGCGTGCGGGTTCTGGACAATCTCGCGCCGCCGGTCCATAGCGGGAAACTGCCCGACTGGTTTAACAAGAAAGCCGAATTTCAAAAGGGAGATGTGCGCAGTAAAAAAGATTGGATAAAAGCTCTTAAAGGCATTGATGCCGTGATGCATCTTGCTGCGTACATGGACTTCCATCTTGATTTCAGCACCTATGTTGATACGAACGCGAAAAGCACGGCGCTTCTCTATGAGGTGATTGTTGAGAAGAAGTATCCGGTCAAGAAGGTCATCATTGCTTCCTCCCAATCGGTTTACGGCGAAGGGACATATCAATGCACAACGCACGGGGTAATGTATCCTCCAACGCGCGCGGAAGAGCAGCTTAAAGCGGGGAATTGGGAGATGCGATGCCCAATTGACGGAACTGCGTTGGTCGCTGTTGCGCAAAAGGAGAGTGATTTACTCGTACCAACGATTCCTTACGGCACCTCAAAGCATGCGTCCGAAGGCCTCGCCTTTTCTATC
>VMES01000010.1:769-8473 GCA_007375655.1 Parcubacteria group bacterium Greene0416_79
GCTCTACGGCATTCCCTCGGTGGCGCTCCGCTATACCATTGTTCACGGTTCCCGCCAAAGTTTCCGCCACTTTTATTCCGGAGCGCTCCGCCAGATAGCGGTCATGGCGCTCTCCGGAGAAGATATAGTTCTCAATGAAGACGGCAATCAGATACGGGATTTTGTGAATGTTCACGATGTCGTCTCTGCGCACCTTGTGGCGCTTAAAGATTCTCGCGCCAACTTTGAGGCATTCAATGTGGGTTCGGGGAGGCAAACGCGTGTTCGTGACCTCGCGGAGGTGATAGCAAAGGAGGCCGGAGTTTCTGTCTCCATAAAGACCCCCGGACTTTATCGCATTGGCGCGCCGCGGCACTCCCCCTCGGATATTTCAAAATTGAAGGCGCTCGGATGGGCACCAGAACACAGTGTCGCAGACGGCGTGCGCGAGTATATTGAGTGGATTAAACAATATCCGGAATCCAAGAAATTTCTTCACGCTACCTTGCGGTCTATGCATACGAGCGGGATTTTGCGCTAAGTTCTTTTCTTTTACCATGCCTCCCGTATCGGAAATTACATTCATATCTCTTAACATAGAACGGGATTGGCACTATGATCGGGTGATTCCGTTTTTGAAGGATATCCATCCCGATGTCGTGTGCCTCCAAGAGGTGCTTGACCGAGATGTGTCGCGTTTCAATCGCGAGCTTGCCATGCAGGGGATTTATATGGCGACCTCAATTGCAGACAAAGGGAGAGGAACCGAAGCGCTTGCGAAGGAAGGTGTGCGAAGCGGCAATGCGCTCTTTTCCCGACTACCCATTGAGGAGAGCGGGAGGACGTACTACTGTGGTTGTTCGGACTTCGCAGAGGTAGTGCCTGAGTCAAGTCATTGTCATCGCAATCTGATCTGGGCGAAGATTATCTTTGGAAACACGGCGTACCTATTCGCGACCACGCATTTTACCTGGACACGGCACGGAGAAACGAGTAACGAGCAGAGAAGAGACCTCAAAACCCTCTTTGGCAATCTTGATCGCCTCGGAGCATTCGTGCTCTCGGGGGATTTCAACGCGCCGCGCGGAAGAGAGATATGGGAGACCCTCGCGACCCGCTACAAGGACAACATTCCACCGCAGTACAAAACGACCCTTGACCAGGAGTTGCACGATACGCCGGGACTTCAGTATGTGGTTGATGGGTTGTTTACCACACCGGAGTACGAGTGTCGCGATACTAAGCTCGTATGCGGAGTGAGCGACCATTGCGCCGTTGTCAGTTGTGTGGAACGGGTGTAGGGCCTTATCTATAAAAACGCCGCCCTCTTGCTAGGCGGCGATCTGCAAGCACTCGCATTAAAGAACTTTTTTCAGTGCGGCTATTGTTTCGTCAGGGCCCCATGGCTGAGTGAATGGACCGCCGGAAATAATAGCTCCCACGGTTTCGGTCGTTCCCAGATGATTGAGAATCGGCAGATAACTCCCGTACACGAGCCTTTTCCCGCTGAATTTGAGGAATATCTGAAAGTCCGGAGCCAACCCTTGATTGCTCTGAAATGCCTTGACATATGCCGCCACTATTTTGGAAAGAGCTACGGCAAAATGCGAAAGGTTCATCTCGTCTGAGGTGTCAAGGATAAAACATTGTCCGGCTCGGAATATACTCTCAATTACGACTCGCAGAGTACCTTCGTGGAGGAAGACCCGCTTTGAATGCGCGAGATGCTCAATCAGACTCGTTTCCTTTTCCTCAATTTCTTGAAGCGCCTGTTTTTGAGTTGCCTCGCCCTCTGATCCATCGAAATACTTTGGCTGAATCATGTGGTAGTGCAGGTGAGAGATGTTTTGTCCGGCGAGAGGGCCGACATACGCCTGCACCCATAATTCGCCAGTGGGTCTAAGCAAGGTAATGATGTTCTCAAACGCATTACGAATCTCTTTTTCTCCCCCGAGCACTCGCAACCTTTCTTCCGGCCAACAGGTCGCTGGTACGACCATGATGTGGTAATCGAAAGGGGTAAAGCTGTTTTGGATCAGTTTGTACCCGTTTTCAAATGTGCGGAGAAGATTTGCTTGGTCTGTACAGAATGGACACTGTTCAGGCGCGACCACAATTGGTTGTTGCCATGGCCGATTCAATCGAATTCCGGTTCTCATTCCCCCATGGCGCGTTCTAAGCCCACCGGGGTATATCGTTATGATTCCTTTCACTTTTCAATGTCCTTTCTTGTTGAGGGTTTGGTCTGAATCTTTTGTTGTAAAGATTCTTTGGGTACCGCTACACTCCTGGCTCATCGGGAGCTTTCTGTCAAGTCCCTGGTTTGGAATCCCTTCTATATACTTGTTCTATGTTTGTAAAGAAAAAGCGGGCCGTTTTTTTTGACCGAGACGGAGTGATTCTCAAGGCCGTTGTTGAAGACGGGACGCCGCGTCCTCCCTATAGCATTGCCGAGTATAGAGAGAAAAGCGGACGGATGCCAAGCGCACGGGAAGCTGTAGAAGAGGTGCGACGGCTTGGTTTTCTTGCCATTCTTGCTTCCAATCAGCCGGATATCCGTTACGGCAAGATTTCAAAGGAAGAGTGGCAGTGGATACAGGACCAGATTAAAGATATTCCCTTTGATGATATCTTCATCTGTTTTCACGGCAGGGAGGATATCTGCGAATGCAAAAAACCGAAACCCGGCATGCTGCTGGAAGCGGCGAAAAAATGGAACATCGCGCTTCCGGAGTCATTCTTAGTGGGGGATACCGCAGACGATGTTATTGCCGCCGCGCGTGCGGGATCCCGGAGCATTCTGTTTCGGGCCGAATACAATGCCTCTGTTGGGGCGGATTATAAAATCTCGGAGTTGAGTAAACTGCCCGGCACCATTTCTTGATATAAAAAAACCGTTGCGCGGGCAACGGTTGTGATTCTCCTTTTTGATTGTCCCCTAGACACTCGCCGCCACAGAGAGCATGACGGGATCCGTTTCAAGAATCTTCATACCGGCTTGTAGGTGTACTTCCTTGGCGTACGCAAGCGCACCTCTACTTCCTGCAGCGCAGATTCGGAGGTTGCCCGACCTGTCGGTGTAAAAGAAGTATGACGCTCCTGACCCGATGAGAAGGGGAATGCCGGGGAGGTAATCCCACGGTTTCCGCGAACCAGTGAAGATATCCAACGAGCCGCGGCTTACTGCAACAAAGCCAAACGATGAAGAACCAAACATTCGGATTGCCCGCGCCTTTCCCTTCGGCGGCATGAGTTCCTCCGCGATCCGAAAACCGTCCGTGAAGTTCTTGGGCGAAGTGTCAAAGGCATCCATCTCCACGCAGACTATGAACTCGTTTGGAGCGGTACGAAATGATGCCCGATACCTCCTTTCCTTTTTCCTGCCGTCGAAGCAGGATCCGTTCTTCCCTGTACAGCCGCAGATAATATCGTGCAGGAATCTCGTTTTCCCGCTTGTGGTCGTGATCTGTCCAATGCAAGATTGGACAGGCACACCATTCACGAGTTGTACAATGGCGCATCCTGTTCCCGGCAGGTTATGCAGTAATCCTCGTGTTGAATCAATCGGATCAACAACGAGGTCGTATGCTCTTAAGTCAACGAATGTAGGCGCCGTTTCTTCAACGAGGAGACGGGCACCCTTCCATCGCGACCGCAATGCGGTGGTGACGACGTGGCCAACCTTGAGGTCGGCAAGAGCCGTCTCCGTGTGTGTTCCCTTGCTTGTAAGGGGAAGCTCATTTTGCTGGTAGGCGTTTTCAATGTGCTGCAATCCCTCTTTCACCGCATCTATCAATATATCAGACACATTCACTCTGAACTCCTTTCTTGTAGGGTTTTAGGTACTTCTATTTGACCCGACTGTATTCAAGCATATTGTCTATAGATTGTCAATATTTTGTACGAGATGAGTCCGTCGTGGCGGACAAGTTCCACCATTACTCTCTGGGGCTTGCCCCGGGTCAATACCGCTTTAATTGCTTCAATCTGTCATCAGATATACAATTTCCTGCATCACTCGGCAGAGTTTTTTCCAGTTGTAATGGTTACTATGAACGTTCAAGACCTGAAGGTAAAGATATTTGCGGACGGAGCAGAGAAGGCCGCGATGTTGGAGCTCACCAAGAACCCGCTCATTAAGGGGTTTACCACAAACCCGACCCTTATGCGTAAGGCAGGCGTGGCCGATTACGCGGCATTTGCGAAGGATGTGCTTTCGTCCATAACGGACAAGCCGATCTCCTTTGAGGTCTTCTCCGATGATTTCAAAGAAATGGAGCGGCAGGCAGGTATCATTGCTTCGTGGGGGGAGAATGTGTATGTCAAGATTCCTATCACTAACACCAAGGGCGAGTCATCCATTCCGCTTATAGAGCGTCTCTCGGCTCGCCAGGTGAAGCTCAATATAACCGCTATCCTGACGCGAGAGCAGGTGCGCGAAGCGGTTACTGCTCTTGAGAGGAGCGTTCCCTCGGTCATCTCCGTCTTTGCCGGACGCATCGCAGACACGGGCCGTGATCCTGTCCCGACCATGGTTGAATCAAGAAAGATTCTCCGCGAGTACCCGAAGGCGGAACTCTTGTGGGCGAGTACGCGAGAGGTATTAAACATTATGCAAGCCGAAGAAGCGGGGTGCCACATCATCACGGTGCCGAACGATATCTTAAAGAAACTCTCCAAGTGGGGGTACGACCTCACCGCGCTTTCCCTTGATACCGTGAAGATGTTTTATGAAGATGGAAAACAAGCTGGGTACAGCTTGTAAATTTTCCTCGGCGTGAACCGTGATCTCAATGTTGCAGCTTTCGTACTCCCGGCACCATGCTTCGCACTTCTCGGCCCACTCACGATCTTCATAGTGAACAACCGCACTCCTCGCATTGATATAACTCCTTATTATCTTTTTGAATCAATTTGACCATAAATGTTTAATTTAGCATCCAGATTGAATAGTTCAAGTACGATGCAAAACTAACCCAAAGAAGATAAGGCACAAGCAAGTATGCCGACGGTTTTAAAATGAGTTCTAACCTTATCGGTCGTCAGCTATTTCCTAAAGTCATAATTGTCTGGATCCGCGCTGGCTTTTTCGATTTCTGTGTTTGTGACGAATTCTCTAATGTTCCATGGCGCAATGCCTCTTAAATCATAATCACTCGGATTGAGACCCGCTTCCTTTATTTTCTTTTCAACGATCGCTTGGGCGATGCGGTCATACACCTTCAGTCCAATGTATCCCACGACTCCGGCCGCAATCACAAGGACGAGGAGAAGTAAAATCTTCTTTGTTATATGAACTATAGTAGTCATACGAACCATATTATTATCATAGAGTATATTACTCTTTTCCTAATAACTTTTCTGCATTTTCATGGGCATATTTCTCCTGCACCGACGGAGCAAGCCGCCCGATGAACGCCCGCGAGTATTCTACAATGAGAGCGCTCAATTCCCGGTCGAAATGCGGCCGATGCATACGGTCTGTCCCGCGCAGGAACCGATCTGGATATGCCTCAATCATTTTTTTGAATAGTTCAGTATCTTCTTTCAAATAGATGTCAAATTGAGACTTTACATACGGTAATAATTTCTCCTTCGGCACCGCTTCGCCTTTGTGTTCTCTTAGCCACCCGTAGAACGGAAGCCTTCCTTCTAATGAATAGTATACATTGTCGTTATTCGCGATAAGATTCTTCAGCCAATCGCGATTATCTCTTATGTCCCCTTCGCCTTCTTCCTTGACATAATCAATGCCATGAAAAAGAAACGTGACATCGTGGTATTGCCGCACGATTTTCTCCACGGCCGCTTTATGTTCATTAAACGGATGCATCATTACGATGAGTTTATATTCTCTCGCTAGATCAATAAGGCTAAGCACATACGGATCATCGAGTTTTTTACCATCGTACGTTTTAAGCTCTCCTAAGCCGCGGAAGAAGCCCGGGTTTTCTGCCAGTACTTTTCTGACCGTACTCACGTCTGGGTTGATATTCGGACCGATCATCGTTGGCATCAGGAAATGCGTGATCATTCCCGGATACTTCTTATCCATCTCTTTGGCTTTTTTAACCTCAAGAGATGGGAAGTATCTGGTAAGCACGTGGAAACCGTATGCCCTCGATACTCCCTCCTCGCCAAAAAGACAGTGAAGATATTCAAGGCTCAACTCATCATCCCAGGCGGGTACGGGAATGCCAATTCTTATGGCAACCGTGCTGACTGCCTTCACGGCAGTGGGAAGATGGAGATGCGCGTCAAAAAGTTCTCCCTCGTAATACGGCTCTGCCGCCATTACCGGAGAGAAAAAGCGCGGGCACTCGTTTGCGGATTTTTTGTATAAGACGCCGGCGGCGACACCGGCAAAAACTACAACGAGAACAATGCTAGTGAACGCCGTCTTATTCATCTTCAAATTATAGATTCTATCGCGAATAGAGTAAACCCCCACACCTTGGCTGCACAGGACCTTCACACAAGGCGTGGGGGTCAAAAAAACACATCCTTACATTCTCAAGTTTGTAAGGATGTTATTTATTAGTCATTGATTTATGCAACAAGCTTTCGAAAAGCTCTTTAAGTTTTGATTTTTGAGCGAGAAGTTGGGTTTATCGGTTTACATCAAAGGTACCTGACCCCTTTATACCCCTTTATAGATTTTTCATGACTCAAGCATAGCACACCCGAATTCTTTATTCTACCCTCACCAGTTCTAACTCTAAGTGCAACACTTGAGTAAAATGTGTTGCATGAAGGAATACAAGCATTTATCGGCAAGCGACAGATTATCAATCTACCACGGTGTGCAGGAGGGCGACTCAATCCGGTCGATAGCCAAGACTCTTGGTCGAGACCCGGGAACAATATCTAGGGAGGTGGCCAGAAACAAAACTCCTCTGGTTTACTTGCCGGATACCGCATGCCGGCAATACAAAGAACGCAGAAAGCATTGTCGTCCGAAATCGAGATTGTCCGACAGTGAACTTCGAACATACATCCTGCTCAAACTGGAAAAAGGATGGTCGCCGGAGTTGATTGCCGGGCGACTCCGTAAAAGATTCGGACGAACGCTCGTACACCACGAGACCATATACAAATTCATCTATGACTCCGAAATGGGTATACAGTGGAAACTCTACGAATATCTGCCGAGAGGTAAGAGGAAACGGACAAAACGGCGCGGTCGGAAAACCAAAAAATGCGCAGTCAAGAACAGGGTTTTTATTGAAATGAGACAGAGAGAGGCAAACGAGAGAAGCGAGGTTGGACATTGGGAGACCGATTCTGTTCTGTTCGGCTACCGACAGTCCGTGAACACCGCGGCGGACAGAATGTCCCGTTTTACCGTCCTGACGAAACTGCCGAGCCGTGACGCGGAGGCGACGACTACGGCACTCACCGAGAGAGTATCACCACTGCCCGTCAAAAGCATTACTGCCGATAGCGGGCCGGAAAATGCCGAACATGAGAAGATATCACTGACGTTCGGCGCACCGTTTTTCTTCTGCCACCCGTACCACTCATGGGAGAAGGGGACGATTGAAAACAGAAACGGTGTGGTACGCCGATACCGGCCGAAAGAAACAAACCTTGATGAAATTTCACAGTCCGACCTTGATGACATCGCTTTTGAAATCAACAATCGTCCGATGAAGTGCCTTAACTTTTCCACCCCCTACGAGGTATTATTAGCTAACAGTGTTGCACTTAGAAATTGAATGTGGG
>VMES01000011.1 GCA_007375655.1 Parcubacteria group bacterium Greene0416_79
CAAATTCTTCCCCATGCACAATCTGCACGAGGTAGAGCCGCGTAAGGAGCAGCGCTCCCGCCATAAGGCAGAAAAACGCAATGACGCGCGTCCGGACCGCAAAATCAGATTTCATTGCGTGCGGCGAGCGCGCCGAGTGCCTTGCGAGTAATGAACGTGACGAAACGGGCATCCACAAAGCCGTCACGGTACGCAAGAGAGAGGGTTATCGCCCGCTTTGCGGAGAGATAGTTTGTCTCAAGCTCAGAGAGAACGGACGCGGCCGCCTGCGCACGGCCGGCTCGCTCGCGCAACTCCACCGCATTGAGCGCGGTTTCGTACCCCACATATCCATAGAACAGGGAAACGGAAAAAAGCGCGGAGAGAAGCAGCCAAGCCGCTCCTTTCTGCCGCCTGCTTATCGTCTTCGGTTTTTTTGATGCGAGCCGCATAAGTAAACCCCCACACCTTGACTGCCGGGCATTAAACCCTGCGGCAAGGAAGAGGGGAACCTGCGCAGAGCGCAGGGCATTTCACACAAGGTGCGGGGGTAAAGATCGTTAACACTCATCTCAAAACCTGTAAAAATCAGATATCCACAACGTCATGGCAGGTTTTGAGATACGTTCTAAAGTTTCTCCAAGATCCGCAGTTTTGCGCTTCGGCTGCGCGGATTGCGCCTCATCTCTTCCTGCGCCGGCGTAACGGGTTTTTTGAAAATCAGACGTCCCGCGCCGCCTCGCGTTGTGTCTCTAAAAAAATGCTTCACCAGACGGTCCTCGCCGCTGTGATACGAAATGACCGCCATTCGCCCTCCGCGCGAGAGAAAACTGAAACACTTCGGGAGCGCCTCCTTTAACGCGCCGGGTTCGTCGTTGACCGTTATCCGAAGCGCCTGGAAAGTCCTCGTGGCGGGATGAATCCTCCCACGGCGGCGGACTGCCCGGAAGATAATCTCGGCAAGCGCGCCTGAGGTCTCAATCTGCCCGCGGTGCCGTGCCGCGATTATCTTGCGCGCAATCCGTGCCGCAAACCGCTCCTCGCCGCATTCACGCAAGACGGCCGCAAGACGCTTCTCATCCCATTGGTTGACGATCTCTTGCGCCGTCAATCCGCTCCCTGTATGAAACGTCATGAGCAACGGCTCATCTCGCTGAAAGGAGAACCCCCGCCCGCTCTCCTCAAGCTGGAAAGAGGACAATCCGAGGTCAAAGACCGCCGCACCAATCTCTAAGATGCCGAGCGCAAGAAACGCATCATCAAGATTTCTAAAGTTCGCCCGGTAAAACAGAAATTCGCACCCGCATGCCGTGAGGCGCGCGCGGCTTCGCGAAATCGCCTCTTCATCTTCATCAAGGCAGACGATCGTCCCGCGCCCCTCCATCGCGGCGCAGAGCGCTTCGCTCATCCCGCCGTCTCCCACCGTGGCGTCAAGGACGGTCGCTCCGCGCTTGACTGCCAGTCCCGAAACCACCTCTTGTAAAAGAACCGGTATGTGCATACGCACAATTACCAATTTTCAATTTCCAATTATCAAACAATTCTGAATTAAAAATCTCAAAATTGAATACTGATTGAAAATTGTAAATTGATAATTGAAAATTAAAGAATCCCTACACCCCCGAGCTTCTCCGCCAGCGCATCTGCCTGGCGCTCCACGGATTGCTTGCACTCGCCCCATCGCTTCGCGTCCCAAATCTCAACGCGGCTCTCCACCCCGACGACCGCCACCCGCTCCGTCAGCTCCGCGTAGTCAAAAAGAGGCTGCGGAATGAGCACGCGACCGATTGAGTCCACGGGAACCTCTGCGGCACGGCCCAAGAGATACCGGCTGAAACCTCTCGCATCCGCCTGAAGCATTGACGACTCTCCGAGCCGCCCTGAGATCCTCTCCCACTGCTTCGCGGTAAAAAGAAAGAGGCACCCGTCCAGTCCCGGAGTCACTACCACCTTCTTGCCAAGAGCAGAACGGAACTTCGCCGGGAGCGACAGCCGGTTCTTATCGTCAATCGTGTGTGTATATTCTCCGATAAGCATGAAGCGAGGGTTATATTGTTACGTGTGGTACTGCATGCACGTTTCAGCCCTTGAGTAAGAAAACAACGCAAGATGACAAAGAACTATCTTCTCCTGCGGACTCGCACTGCTTCCGGAACCGCCACAAAGGAAACGAAGAGCGGCAATATATACCGCTTCCCCCGGAAAAACACCGTGTACACTCGTTTTTCTATTCTCATAAAATACTCCCACTTCTTCCCACTTTTCCTATATACTATTCCACCCTCTATCCACTCGTACAACATAAAATGTGGATAAGATGTGGATAACAAAACGCCGCCCGCTCTGGGCGGCGTTTTGTTATCCACTATGAAGAGAGTCCTATGTTGAATACATTAGGACTTACGCACTTGGAGACCTCTCTCCCTTTCAAAGGGGAAGAATGGAGAAGGGGTAGATAAACCGAACGCCCCACAACCACCCCTTTATCCCCTCCTTGGAACAGGAGGGGAGGAAGAAATCAGCAGTGCTGCTCAAAGTGCGTAAGTCCTAAAATCATACACGCCACGTAAGTACGATCGTGCGTACATGGCAAAATTAAAGAGAAATGGGTGAAAAGAGACAACGGACGGACTGCCGAAATTGCCCGTGTGTACCCAAGAAACTTTTGCCCAAGAAACGGGCGGCGCAACGGAACCGCAGAACAGCAAAACAACGGAGTAGCAGAAGATAAGTACTGCTTCAGTAAACCCCCACACCTTGACCCCCACACCAATCCGCAGCGGATTGGTGTGGGGGCAAGAAAGAGGGGAGCCCTGCGCAGCCTGCCTGTGCGTGTACGCACGCAGACAGGAGCGCACGGCATTTCACACAAGGTGTAGGGGGTAAATCCTACTGAAGATCAACGATCCGCTACTAGCTACTAGCTACTAGCGAGGACGGAGCGTTGGAAAGAGAATCACCTCGCGGATGTTTTTGGCATCCGTGAAGAGCATGACGAGCCGGTCAATGCCGATGCCGATGCCGCCGTTCGGGGGCATCCCGTACTCCATCGCCTCAAGATACTCTTTGTCGCTTGGCGCACTCTCCACTTCTCCGGAGCGCCGCTTCTTCTCCTGCTCTTCATAGCGCAGCGCCTGGTCAAGCGGATTGTTCAATTCCGAAAATGCGTTCACGAGTTCCAACCCGCCGATCACCAGTTGAAAACGGTCAATGAGAGTCGGGTCGCCTTCCGTGCGCTTCGCGAACGGATTAAACTCAACCGGATACTCAATAATAAAGGTCGGCTGAATCAACTTGGCGCGGACGGCCTTCTTGTAGATGGCGTCAAGCAGCTTCTCTTTGGTCTTCATTGCGTCAACCGCGATGCCAAGCTCTTTCGCCTTGAGGACAAGCTCGCGCTCTCCCATGGATTCTGGGTTCGCGATGCGCGCATACCGCCGCAGTAAATCATAAAACGTCGCCACCGCAAACGGCGCGGCAATCGTTATCTCCTGCCCGTCATAGACAATCTTCTCTTTCTTTCCTATCACCGAAGCAAGGTGTACAAATAATCGTTCAGTAAAATCCCGCTGGCTCTTGGCATCGGCGTATGCCTCGTTGGACTCAAGCATGGTAAACTCGGGATTATGCATGACCCCGATGCCCTCGTTTCTGAACTTCCGGCCAATCTCGTAGACCTTGTTGAACCCCCCGATAAGAAGCTTTTTCAAATAAAGTTCCTGCGCGATGGTGAGAAACAAGTCAAGGTGCAACGCGTTGTAGTGCGTCATAAAAGGTTCGGCGGTCGCGCCTCCGGCAACCGCCTGTAGGCGAGGCGTCTCCACTTCCAGATACCCCGCGCGGGTATAGAAATCCCGTATCGCGGAGACGATGCGCGAGCGCGTCTCAAACCGCCGGCGCACCTCCTCATTCATAAGAAGGTCAAGGTAGCGGCGCCGGAAACGCTCCTCAACATCCAAAAGCCCGTGCCACTTCTCCGGAAGCGGGCGGAGTGTCTTCGCGAGCATCCTCCAGCTTCCGACCTGAAGCGTCTTCTCCTTCTGCTTCGTCAGAGAGAGCGCGCCGGATGCCTCAACGAAGTCACCGATGTCCACCGCGTCCTTCCAAAGTGAAAATGAATCCTCCGGCACTGCATCCTTCCTAAGAAGCGCCTGAAACTTTCCCGTGCCGTCATAAAAATCCGCAAAGACCGCTCCGCCTTGTCCCCGAAGCGCCATAACCCGCCCCGCAATGCAAACACTCTTTCTTTTTGAGAGCTCGTCAAATTGAGAAGCGGCCGTTGCCAGATCGCATTCCGGGCGCGCCGTTACCGGGTAGGGTTCCATACCCCGCTCTCTTAGAAGGTCCAGTTTCGCAAGGCGCGCGGTGCGGATGTCATCAAGTGAAGCCATACCTGAAAATCCCAGATTACAAAGCCCTAAATGGTAGGTTTTGGGATGAGTTCTACGCAATATCAGTCACCAGGTACTCCACCGCTCCTCCCGGGGTCTTCGCGGTAAATGTCTCTCCTTTCTTCTTCCCGAGCATGGCCTGTCCGAGCGGAGAATCAACGGATAATTTCCCCTTGGAGATGTTTGACTCTTCGGAACTGACGAGGTTATAGGCCCTCTGCTCCTGCCCGCCCGACCGCTCCACCGTAACGACGGAACCGATGTCAGCCACTTCGCTGTGATGCGGTTTCATAATGACCGCGGACTGAAGCAGAACTTCAAGCTTCTGGATGCGGTCTTCAATGTTCGCCTGCATCTCCCGGGCTTCGTGATACTCCGCGTTTTCTGAAAGGTCGCCGAGCGACTTGGCATACTCAAGATTCTCGGCAACCTCCTTGCGGCGCACGGTCTTAAGATGCTCAAGCTCTTTTTCAAGCTCGGCGTATTTTTCTTTCGTGAAATACGAAGCAGAAGCAGTCATAGGTTCCTTATCGCGATGGTCACGCCATTCTACTGTATCACCCCGAAGGGGTCAACTTTTGGCGCAAGGTAGAGGGGAGTATAGACGCTCATCCACTCAAGGAGGCGGCGCGCGGCGAAGAGCGCGCCCACGGTATTGCCGCTTGGTCCCCGCTCCAGCACGATTGCAAACGCAAACCGCGGCGCCTCATACGGGAAAAAACCGATAACCCACGAGTTGACGAGACGTTTCGTCCTTCCGACTTCCGCGGTCCCGGTCTTTGCCGCAACCGAGACCGCGGGCAGATTGATTCCAACTGCGGTGCCGGAGCGCACTGCCTCGCGCATGCCCTCGCGGACCACAGAGAACGATGCATCCGACCCTTGAACGAGCGAGTAGACCGGCGGCTCATCCGGCTCTCTCACAATCCGCGGCTCAAGGAGCTTCCCTCCGTTTGCAAGCGCGGCCACGGCGCGCGCCGCCTGCAAGGGCGTTACCTGAAACCCGTACTGGCCGATGGCGGTGTGATACGTGTTGCCGAGCCGCCACTCTTCCCCTTGAAAATGCTCCTGCTTCCACCGAGGACTCGGTACGACCCCGGCCGCGCCAAAAAAAGGATTGTTGCTCGGCAATTCGCCAAATCCGAAGAGGTGAAAGTATCGCGCGAGCGCGTCAATGCCGAGCCCGCGCTGTTTCTCAAACCCGCCGCCGATGATATAAAAATAAATATCGGAGGAGAGGGCGAGGGCGCGGCGCATAGAAACCCACCCATGCGCCCGCCAATCCCGAAAGAGTGTCGGACTTTTCTGGTCATACGGATTCGGCACCGAGAGGAGACCGGAACTATACAGTTCGGTCTCCGGCGCGATGATTCTCTCCTCAAGCGCCGCAAACGCCACGAACGGCTTGACGATGGAGCCGGGACTATAGAGTCCGTCTGTCGCGCGGTTGAGAAACGGTGTGCGGGTGTCGGATACAAAGCGTGCGATGCGCGCGCGGTCTTCCCCGTCCGTGAGCGCCTGCGAATCATATTCGGGGACGCTGACCAGCGCAAGAATCTCCCCATTCAAAACATCAATCACTACTCCTGCTCCTCCCGTAAAGCCACGCTCATCCGCCACAAAGGCGATACTGTCGTAGAGGGCTTGCGAAACGCGCGCATCAACCGTCGCGCTCCGGTCGGTCCCATCCCGCGCTCGTCTAAACACGCTCTCCGACTTCGGCGCGCCGAGCGCATCCGTCTCAACAATTTTGAGCCCATGCGAAGGCGCAACGTATTCGTTGAAGTATTTCTCTATGCCCGCCATGCCCTCAAAATCAACCTGATAATAAAAACCGAAACGGTCTTTCTTCGGATAGTTCAAAAAACCGAGGACATGCGAGAGTCCGCGCCTCTTGGCGTAGCGCCGCTTCGCAACGACTCCTACGGAGTCGCTCGGCTCATTCCACGCAAGCGGCTCGCCGGTCCGGTCATAGATGATGCCGCGCTCGCCGAAGAGGAGCGTATGCCGGAGACGATTCTCCTCGCTGCGTTTTTTGTACGCGTCCCCCTGATAGAGCTGCAGCGCAAAACTCTTTCCAAGAAAGATGAGGGAAAATAAAAGAAAGACCAGGCCGGTCACGGCGATGGTACGCCGTGACACCGGGCGCTCCAGGCGCCCCTCAAACTGATGAGGGTTAAAACGCGGAAGGTTGCGGGCGTCAAGAAAAATCTCATCGGGGTCAAGTGGCGTGTCTCGCGGCGCTTTGCGCCGCCGGATGAGATGCGTGAAGAAAGAAAACAACATACGGAAAGAATTACCGGAGCGAAAAACCGCCGACCATCATTCTCCCCTTGATGAAACGCGCCGCGAAATAGAGAAGCAACGTTGCGGTTGAAAGCATAAATTGGAATCCTCCGAAGCGGGGTGTCGGGACTCCATACAGCGCATCCAAAAAGAAGGCGAGAAGCAGTACTTCATAGAACGGTTCAAAGAGAAAAAAAAACAAAAACCCCACAGGAAGCGTAACCCACCACGGGAGAAAAAGAGCTCCGATGAACAGAAAGGCGTCTGCGAGGAATCGTTTCATAAAGTATGGGTATCCTTCATTCCGCGCCTGCCGCGGAGCCCCTCACGATATCCACAAAAAAGAGGGACCAGAGCGAAACCGGATGCTTAAAATAAATCGTGCGGAAAGAATTCGTGTCGCCGCCACGAAGCGCCCCAACCGTCCCGAAGAGCACCGCATCCCTGCCGGGCAAGACGATGGGGTCCCCGATCTCCACTTCAACCGTTCGCGGAAGTGTTACCCGAAATGTGCCGGCGCCTTCGCCGACCGCATCGGCCGGCACCGGCGCGCCGCGGTGCAAGATGCGTATGGGCGTCTTCCTCCCGGGAGCGGAATGAAGTTCCGCAAGAGCGGTCTCGCCAAAGACCGAGCGAATGGTGCCAAGCGAGACCGCGCCAACCCGCACCTCGTCTTCCGCCGCGACTCCCTCTAAACGGCCCGCATCAAGAACAAGCGTATCATACACTGTCTTTGGAGGAGAGAGGAGCACCGCCGCCCGAATGCGAGGCGCCTCCCGGGAAGAAAGCGAGTCAAGAGCTTTGAGCGCCGCGTTCTCTTCAAGCAGCGCCGTCCGGTCAAGGAGGAGAATCTCCTGACCGGCGCCTACACGCGGACCGATG
>VMES01000012.1 GCA_007375655.1 Parcubacteria group bacterium Greene0416_79
CGGGAACCGAGATGCCAAGCAAGAAGAGCCCGTTTCGCATGACCGTCGCAAACGCTTGCGTGAGCGCGAGACGGTAGGGTTCCAGGGCGCCGGACCCGATAATTTGATTATTCGCGTACCAACTGTTGAACGCGCCGGCGAGCTCGGTGAGATAGGTCATGACATAGTGCGGTTCAAGCTCCTCTCCCGCACGCGCTACCACTTCGGGGAATCGATAGAGCAGGCGTTCAAGAATGGTGACCTCCCGACGAGGTTCAACCTCTTTCCCGACTTGAGGTTGAACCTCGCGAGATGTGGCTTTTTCCAGCACCGACTTCGCGCGAACATATGAATACTGCAGATACGGCCCAGAGTCGCCCTCAAACGAGACGGATTTCTCAAAGTCAAAGATAATGTCTCCTCCAATCGCCTGCCGCAGAATTGAGTACTTGATGGCGCCAATTGCCACAATCTCCGCGAGTTTTTCCTTTTCCTCCGAAGTCATATCGCGCTGTTTGATCTTCTGCTGCACCAATTCTTTCACTTGCGCAATAAGCGACTCGGCGGAGATAACTGTGCCCGTCCGCGACGACATCTTGCCCGATGGCAAACGAAGCATGCCATGCGAGAGATGGCGCATCTTTCCGGTATACTTCGGAAAGACCTCGCCAATGGCCTTCTCAACCACCCTAAAAAAATCGTTCTGCTCGTTCGCGGTTACCGTAATCGCGCTGTCAAATTGAGCCGCCTCCTTCTTCTGCCGAGCAAGCCCCACCTCTTTCGCCTCGTATGTCGGCAGTCCCTCGGCAGTGAGAAAGACGCGGGTGTGGAGTCCATGCTTCTCGCCGCGGTAGACCACCGCCTGGTTGCTCTGCTCAAAAATCTTCCCGATATTCTCCTCAACAATCCTTATCCCGATATCTCCTGCCTCGCTCTCAAAGAAGTGGAAGTAAAACGTGATCCCGAGACGCTCGTAGAGCGCCTCAAAGAGCGCGAGCGAAATCTTTTTACCCGCTTCGTAGAGTGCGTTAATCTTCGGATCGCTCCGCTCGTAAATCTTTCTGTTGATGGCAATAATTTCTTCCTTCACCGCCCCATCGGTTTCGTACGCCTCCGACCCTGCTTTATACGCTTCTCCTATATCGTGTATCGTGTATCGTGTATCGTGCGGCTCTTTCTGCCGCATCCCCCACACCGCTTTCGCGACATGAAGCCCCACATCGCCGTGGTAAGTCGCGCGCGTCACCTCCGCGCCGCTCCACGCCAAAATGCGCGAAACGGACTCGCCGATCGCGTTGTTCATCAGATGCCCGATGTGAAATTCCTTGAACGGATTGGGCTGGGTGTGCTCAAAGAAGATTCTCTGCCCATTTCGTGTGCTATTTTTGCCAAATGAATTTCCTATTTTGTGAATCTCCGCGACCTGCTCTTGGAAAAATTGTGAGGTCAGATGGAAGTTGATAAACCCCGCGCCCGCTATTTCCGTCTTCTCAAGGCTCAACCTTAAATCTGCGGAAAGGTTGAGCCTTTCAAGAATCTTCTCCGCCAACTCCCTCGGCTTCATCTTGAGCTCCTTCGCGTACCGAAGCGCGACATTCGTGGAGTAATCGCCATGTGCAAAATCCGCGGGGTGCTCAAGGGTTACCTCTGGTGTGTCTATACCAAAAGTTTGCACCGCCTTTACTATGGCTTGCGTGAATTCCTCAACAATCATGCGGTTATTCTAGCACGGGATACAGATACCAAAATGGGCAATAATGTTCCTGAAACGAAGACCATAGCAAATACTTACGATCGTATGTATTTGCTACAAATGCTCACTGCCTCCCGCTGCACCTCTTCAAGCGGACGGTTCGCGTCCACAATGACATGCGGAACGTGTATGAAGAATTCCAGATAGCCCGCCCGCACTCGTGCATGAAACGCGGTCGGACGATCTTCAAAATGGTCCGTACGCCGCCTGCTTTCCCGCACCCGCCGGAGCCCTTCTGCCGGAGAAACGTCAAGAAAGATATAAAGGTCAGGCACGCAATCCCCAAGCAACTTTCTGAATTCAAAAAATAACAGTTTCAAGTGCATGGCCTCCTGTCCATGAATCTGATAGGCGTAGGTTGATGCATCAAATCGTTCGGATATGACTATTCTTCCGGCCTGCAGGGCGGGGCGAATCTTGGCGCGCACATGGTCAAACCGCGCCGCCCAGATGAGTCCGAACTGCGTCCCCGCGGACGCGGTTGCGGCTTCGGGAGAAATCATCGCTTGTCGGATTTTCTCGGTGAGCGGCGTGCCGCCCGGCTCGCGGGTAAACAAAAAATGTTCTGAAGAACAATAAACTTACCCCGCATGATAATGACAGGGACTAATCTACCAATGGTACTAATGAAACGAATGAATACGAATTCTTCCATTAGTATCCATTAGTATCATTCGTACCCATTAGTATATTGGTATCTATATATGTGCGGAGCACCTTATCTATCTTCCTCGCAATCTCGCGAAAATCCTGCTCCTTCTTCCCCCTCGTCGTCTCCGCCGGCGTACCGAGTCGGATGCCGGAGGGTTCCACGGGGCTGCGCTCGTCAAACGGAATCGTATTTTTGTTTACAATAATGCCTGCATTCTCCAGCCGCTCGCTCGCTTCCTTGCCTCCGATACCCTTCCCGTTCATCCATGTGTCAACAAGGAGCAGGTGTGAATCCGTGCCGCCCGACACTATCCGCCAGCCAAGTCGCGCAAGCTCATCGGAGAGAGCTTGCGCGTTCTTCACGACCTGCGTTGCGTACTGCCGAAACGCGGGCGTCCCCGCCTCTTTGAACGCTACGGCAACGGCAGCGATTTGATTTAAGTGCGGTCCGCCTTGGAGGCCGGGAAAGACCGCCTTGTCTATTTTTTTGTCAAGTTCGCGGGAATCGCGCCGAGAGAAGATGAGCGCGGCGCGGGGACCGCGGAGCGTCTTGTGCGCGGTCGTGGTAACGACATCGGCAAGTGCCTGTCCGCCCTCGGCGGAGAAAGGCGAAGGGTACGCGCCGCCGGCAACCAGTCCCGCAAAGTGCGACATATCCACCATAAGAATCGCGCCACAGGCATCGGCAATCTCGCGGAACTTTTTGAAGTCAATCACGCGCGGGTACGCGGTGTATCCCGCGACTATAATGGCGGGCTTCTCGCGAAGCGCGAGCCGCCGCAACGCTTCGTAATCAAGCGTCTCGGTCTTCGGATTAACGCCGTAGGGCACCTGAATCCAGAACTTCCCCGACGCCGAGACATTGTGCCCGTGCGTCAGATGTCCGCCGTGGGAAAGCGACATACCCATTATTTTAGGAGGTTGGTAGCTGGAAACTGGATAACTGGAAGGGGGAGGAAGAAGCGCCAGATACACCGCGAGATTTGCAGGCGAACCGGAGAGCGGCTGGACATTGACTGCCCATACATCGGGAGAGAGACCGAACAATGCAAGCGCCCGCTCCTGCGCCAGTCGCTCCACCTTGTCGCTCACTTCATTGCCTCCGTAATAGCGCCTGCCCGGGTACCCTTCCGCGTACTTATTGGTAAGCTCCGACCCGAGCGCTTCAAGCACATCCGAGGAGACATAGTTCTCGGAGGCAATGAGGTTGATAACCTTCTTCTGCCGTTTCTTTTCGGCGTCAATGAGTTTTGCGATTTGTTTGTCAAGCATGGAGGTAAATTAGAATGTAATGAAAAACGGTTTACCCCCATAGCACGAGGAAGAAACCGACTATAGGTCTGCGTGGCTATATCATGGCGAGCATTGTAGCATAAAAAACCAACCCGCAGGGGGGTTGGTCGGGCACTGGCGCTTGATGTCATCCTCCGCAATCACTACTAGCAGAAGTGCCGTCCTTGTTCCGTGGCCACGGCTTGCCAAAAAAAGGTGGCGCCCATTTGATGGGCTTGGGGTCCTTGGGTTCAGGAGGTGGTTGAACAAGAAGAGGAGTTTGCAGGGAATCGCCATCGGTTAGTTGCGTTGCGAGAACAAGGTGAGCGGTTTCTGGAGCCGTCACCGGTGTCGTGATTAACTCATTCATAATTTCTCGTTTTCGGTGAGTTTTGTACTACCAACTGTGTATTCTAAAAAATCTCTGCGGAAAGAGCAAGTGTTAGTGTTTATTTCTTCTTCTCCACATACCCCCCTGCCACGGTGAGCTCGGCTTTGATGGGCGGGTGCGGGTCATACCCTTCCAAGACGACATGCTCGGAGCGGAAGTTTTCAAGGGTGGTCGCGCCGGAGTCAATGCGAACTGTCGGAAACGGCCGCGGCTCGCGCGCGAGTTGCTCCTTCGCCTGTTCAATATGGTTCTCATAGATGTGTACATCACCGAAGGTATGCACAAACTCGCCTGCTCTATACCCCGCGAGGTGCGCGAGAATGTGCGTCAAGAGCGCGTAACTTGCGATGTTGAATGGCACGCCCAAAAATATGTCTGCGGAGCGCTGATATAACTGAAGACAAAGTTTGTCGTCCTTCACATTAAGCTGGTACATATTGTGGCAGATGGGAAATCGGCATGCCTCCTCGGGCTTTGCCATTCTGTACAGGTACTCTGGATTCCACGATGTAACAATCGCATTGTGACAGTCCGGATCCTCCATGACTTCATTGAGCGCCCACTTCACCTGGTCAATCGCCCGTCCCTCCTTCGCGGGCCATCGGCGCCAGAGATGTCCGTAGATATGCGTAAGCTCTCCGTGTTCGCGGGCGAACGCATCATCCGAGGCAATCCGCGTGAGGAACTCGTCTTTGGTCAAAGCAGAGACCCCCCCCTTCGCCACCTTCTCGTTATAGAGCTTGTACGGGTAGTCGTCCCAGATATGGACATTGTTTTTAACGAGGTACTGAATGTTACTCTGTCCCGAGAGAAACCAGTAGAGCTCATGGAGTACTCCTTTCCAATAGACCTTTTTGGTAGTGAGGAGTGGAAATCCCTTTGAGAGATCAAAACGAATCTGCCTGCCGAAGACGCTAAAGGTTTTGACGCCCGTCCCCTTGTCCGTCTGGACCAGCCCCTTATCCAGAATCTCTCGCACAAGAGAGAGGTATTGATGTTCGGGATGCTGGAGCATAATCTTTGTTAAGGATTAAGGATTCAAGATTATTTCTTCTTAGAAATAATCTTTGGCGGGACATACCCCGCCACATTGTTCTTGGAGTACCGCCCGGTGTCTTTGTAACTCTGCTTCGGGGCAGACGAGAGCGGCGAGAAAGTGAGTTGGGCGATCGCCATGCCCGGGCGGATGATGATCGGCACATTGTTTAAGTTGCAGAGCTCAAGCGCGACTTGGAGAAAATGCCCGGGATTAATGAGTGCCGCGCTGTTGTGCACCAAAAGCCCGATGCGCGCGAGCGAGCTCTTACCATTCACCTCAATCAAATAGTGGTCGGAGCCGAAGTAATCCTTGGAGTACCCGAGGATGGAGACCCGCGGATGCAGGACGAACGCCTCCCCGTCCGGCACCCGCACCTCGTGGGTCTTCGGAAAGACCTTGTTCGCGGGGTCAATGAAGCTCGTGGTATGCGTATCGTTCACGATGAAGGTATTCCCAAGCACGATGTCATAGCTCGCCGGCTGAAGCCGCGACTCGTTAAAGGGCTCAAGGATAATGGCTCCGCGCTTCACCTCCTTTTTGATGTCTATATCCGAGAGAAACATGATACCAGATACTAATATACTAATTGTACCAATGCTACCAATAACTACGAATGTTTCCGAGAATCAATACGGACAATGCGAACCGGTTTTATATACTTGTTTCGGAAATTAACCAGTAATGCTAGACGGATACCGCTCTCCTGCAAATAGCGTTGCACCTGTTCGTAATCCTCGCGGGTGAATATGCGCTTGGACTTTAGCTCAAGACTCAAGAATAATCTTACCGTCTACAAGAAAGTCAACAATATTACCACTTGTAGAAATTGCCATTTCTCGCTTGTAAGGTATCCTTTCCTCTTTTAATCGTTCCTCTATGATATCTCCGTACTGCTTCTCACGGGCGTAAGGACCCAAAGTATTATGCGCAAAAAAGCACACCCCGGTGATCTCATAAGATAATTCTGGATAAATCAGTTCTGAACCGCCGGCATCTTTATCTTCATTAGTATCCATTAGTTTCATTAGTACCATTGGTATATTAGTATCTGTCATTCAACAACGAACACGCGCTCTGTCCCATAATACTCTTCCCAATGCGTATTATAGAACGCAAACATCCGCTCTAGTCGTTCCTGCGGGAGCTCCGCGCAGCCGAGTTCCGCCATAAGCGCCTTGAGTTCCCGCCGCGCGTAGTCCGCTTCCCGTTCGTCGCCTATCATCTTCTCAAACTCGGCGAGGTAGCCATACCCCGCGTTTCTATCAATCGTGATGCGTATGGCGCCCGCGACATACTCCTCTCGTTCGCGCGACCACTTCGCCTCGTACGAAAGCCCCGCGTTCAGAAGAATCTTGTCAAGTTTCTCAAGCGTCGCCGATGTTCTGGGGTGGGACTTATTCGTATGAGCGACATTCGTAGTGTCGCAATCCCCCGCGTTGTCGGCAACGGGGGGGATGACACACTCAAATTCCACTCGCGACACGCCGTTCGCGCTTGAATCATCCCCGATGGACGCCTTGAGAATAACGAATACGGCTCCGTCCGCCTCCCGCGTCCGTATTGAGACCCCGCCTCTCACATTCTTCACAATCTCCGAAAGTTCTCGCTGTTTTTGAGCTGACAAAAATGGTGTAATCGCCTTCTCAAAGACCGAAAGGTCGGTGGTGGTAGTGAAATAATGATTGAGCTGTTGGTGTGGAGAAAGTGCTTTAAGCGCGGGAAAATGTTCCGCCAGTCGGCTTTTTAACTCCTCCGCCCGTTCTTTGCTTCCGAGCAGTGATTTGATTTCTATTTCATACATGACAGGCGAAGCATCAATCAGTCAATCTGGTGATAATCTTCTGATACTACAAATGAAAGAGTCGTACAGGTACCTTCTGCCTCTATATGCGGGAAACTTCCGCTATGTCAGAAGAGGGTTTTACTGAAAGGTATAATCGGTGTCATGGTCATTATGTTTTCTTTAGAAAATCTCCCGGTGAATTCTCCGTTTGTCTTTCTCTCCTTGAAGGTCTTTTGTACTATATGCTTTTCTTTTTCTTGATTGAAAATCTCATTATAATCTTGTAATCGCGATATGCGCTTTCGGGCAAGATCTAAGTATTCTTTCGAAATGTCAATACCAACAAAAGAGTAGCCGAGTAACTTTGCTGCAATTCCTGTTGTGCCGCTTCCAAGATAGGGATCTAGAACCACCGCTTTTTGTGTCTCTCCTAATATAGAAAAGATACAGCGTAGCGGAAGTCTCACTGGGAAAGGGGCAGGGTGAGGATTATTCCGTTCTGGCGGAAACCTCCAAATAGAGGTTAGGAGAGCGTGGTTTGATTTTAGCTCAGTACCTATTTTCTTGTTGTTTACAGGCTTATACAACCAATATATTCTTTCATCTACCTGCCAAAATCGCCATCCACGAATATTAGCTGCAATCATGCGGTCCCAAATGATCTCCTGCCTTACTGTCCATAGTGTTTTGCTTATCCAATGCATTGGATGAATAAGATCTCCTTTTTCCCACCTCACTTTATGGTTATAGAAAAACGAACCGCCAGGTTTTATAACTCTGAAAAGTTCATTGAGAACCTCTATTTGTTCCATTTGATATTGTTCTTCTGTTTTCTTATCCGAAGATCCGACATACTTTACATTCTTTACAAGCCATCCTTTTTTATCTTCCTGTTTGTTGTAGGGAGGAGAAGTAACGCCAATATCTACAGAGTTGGTTTTACATCTCCGTAGAATCATCAGGGTATCTCCCAAAATAAACCGGTCAGTTTGATTTCTCATGTAAGGCGTGAAAGAATTTCTTGCTTATGTACTCTCTGAATCTTTCCAGTTCTACCTTTGAGAGCAGAAAGATTACTTTGAGATCTCTTGAAGAAATGTAATCCTTGAAGGTAAAACTTGCCGAGCGCAAATAACGACCTTTTATGTGCCTTCCATCAGGAAATTGTTTACGAAGCTGTCTCTCCAATTTCTCACTGAAACTTCTGACTGCAAACGGGAATTCCAGTATATATATGAGTCTCCCATCTACAAAGCCGCTTACTAGAATATGGGGGTTCTCTTTTTTATCTTTTTTGAAGCGAGGGTAAGTGTAATCAGTAAAATTCCCGTTCCCGTTGAGTGTCGCGGGTTTACCTCGACGGGTTCCTTCTTGGTATTTCTGGAGATCATCGGTGTTGAAGTTTTTCGGCTTTGCCTCGCACGCAATAGGTGCTCCACCTATAATACTGCTTTGTTTGTAACCATTAAAACCGATCTTCCCCTCGCTATGTTCATATCCCGCAACAGTTACCGTTAGATACTCTCGCAATTTTGATGAGTTGTGGTCATTAATATAGGTGGTGAGCAGATCAGTAAAGAGCGACACTAAGGTTTCTTTTGAAGAATTGAACAAACGACTCGCAAACCGTTCGTGCGTATCTGTAGAATATATCTTAAGCACCTCGGCAAGTTCCTTGTTCATGTATTTATAATAGCACATTTAGTATACAGGGGAATAACGCGCGCAGAGTATTGAAATCAAGGCACAAAAGAAAAACGGCGTGCAACAAGTTGCGCGCCGTTTCAACCAAAATACGGAGGGAAAAAAGGTTTACGGTCTGAGGGAAACCTTCTTTGCTGAACGGGCGCCGCCGTGCGGGTCGCAATAGCCCCGATAGCCCCAGCAGAACCCCGCCTGCCCGCCGTCCCAGTCGCCGCTCGCAACCTTGCCGCCAGGGAGACGGTCTTCCGGAAACCAGCACCATGTTTCCGTGTCAAGATTTTTCCCGGTAATGGCCGCATACAGAGTGTCCGCATCAGACCATCCATAGAGCCCGACCCAGAGTTTGCCTTTAACCTGAACCAGATCGTCAGGTGATTTTGCATGCTCCCCGAGCGTATCCGTATCGGGACGGGGGGAGCGATTCAGGAGATACAGTTCCGGCTCTTTGGGACCGCCGCTGTTCTTGTATCTCATAATATCCGCCTCCTCGTACGGTACCCCCTCGCCCATTTTCATCTTCCACTCGATTGACATGCGATTTGTCGCGCCAGCGGGGCGAAATGCGGGCATGAGAGAGGTTGAGGCGAGTTCTTTACCAGTGAACGCGAAGAGGTCCGTAAGGACAACCGTCTCGCCGGTGAGGGATCTGTGGAGTATTTCCCGTGCCTTGAGCCAATCCGCGAGGGTCCGACCGGTGTTGCGAAGATTAGGAATGACAATCTTCGGTTTTGTAATCTCAACGCGATTGTCCGCTCCCGCGCGTATGTGCAATGCCAGAGTTGCCGCCTTGGCAATCTCGGCGGGATTCGCCTCGAAAAAGGTGAGTTGGTCGACAGTCATCTGACGGACGACATTCGGGATGAGTTTTAGGGCGACATGGTACCCTCTATTTACCAATTCTGGATCGTTTGACTGAAGTAAGAGTGCGCTTTTCATGCGGTTCCTTTCTTCGTTGATTGTTTTCCAAAGAGCAGTCGAAATAGCCATTCATTGCGCTACTTTCTGCCGACTTGTATCGTACCATATAAGATGGTGCGTAGTCAAGCCACCCCGAAGTAAGTATCTACACCTCCAGAAAAACCCTTGTAAATCAAGGATATTTCAGGTGCCTAATTTTAAATACTTTTGGAACCAGTTTTCAGGGTCGTTCCACTTCAAGGAGAG
>VMES01000013.1 GCA_007375655.1 Parcubacteria group bacterium Greene0416_79
GAGGAGTCGGACGGTCTCAACCCGTTCCCGCGATACGGCGAAAGCGGTTGCGTACAAAGACCGCTTCAAGAAGGCGCGCCTGGTCAGCCGCGGTGGCGGGCCGCCCGCCGATGATGCGCGGAAACGACTCGGCGTGGCGGTGAATGATGTGATTCGCAAATCCGTGAAATGTGAAGATGCCGACGCGGTACGCCGCGCCTCCAAGAATCTCCACAAGTTTGCGGCGCATGGAGTATGCGCCTGATTCCGTAAAGGTGAGCGCCAAGATCGCGTCGGGCGGCGTGTCGGTCTTTCGCAGGATATTCGCAATCCGAAGCGTCAGAAGCGAGGTCTTCCCCGTCCCCGGACCCGCAATCACCATGACGGGGCCGGAGATGGCGTCCACGGCCTCGCGCTGCTTTTTATTCAGTTGCGCGTACCGTCTGCTAAACACCTCATCGCTCATAAGAGTAGAGTATACCCCCACCCCTTTGTTGCGCAAAAGCAGAACATGGCGCGGGAGGTAGATTGATTGACAGCAAACCTGAGATGCGTATCATTAGCCGAAATATGTTGCACCTTTGAACAATCAACCGAGTTACCGCATGAGCATGAACCAACTTGATACGACCCTGCTGAAACAAGCCGCAGACCACTGCTTTGCTCTGGAAAAAAGAACGGCGGAGAAGGAAGTTAAGGACGGTATACCACTGGAAGGCCTAGACCGGGTACTCATTGAACTCCCGCCATTTCTGGATCCGGCACGCAACCCTGAAATGGGCGAGTTGCTGCGTTTTATCGCTGCGAGCCGGGAATGCATCACCATCACCGCCTCAGTGCATGGAGACCCTGAGTTAGTATGGAACGGCGAAGGATTTCACCGAATTGACAAAAAAGGGAATTTGAGGAGGCTCGTCTCACATCGGGAAGCAGTTGAGACATTCGTGCGTACAGCACGGGGCGTCGGTGCGCCGGTTTCCCCAGACGACTTCATCCCGCACCTGTGCGCGAGTGCCGGTAAACTTGCAGGACGCGTCCTCGCCCGAGCGTGAGTCGCTCTCACCTACACCTCGCGCAGCAGCAAAGACCCTGCTGCGCTTTTTTATGCCGCCGCAACTACCATGTGCGAAGTTAACTTTCCAAATCTCCCTACTAGCTACTAGCTCTACGCCCTTCCCCTAATACCCCTTTAATTTGCGGGCCTTCTCGTGCTGCCTGATCTTGTCGTGCGCCTTGGCCTCAATCTGGCGGATGCGCTCGCGGGTGACGCCGAACTTCTGCCCCACCTCTTCCAAGGTATGCGTGATGCCGTCAAGAAGACCGTGCCGAAGTTCCAGGATTTTGCGCTCTTTCTCGGAGAGCTCCCCGAGAATCTCCTTGACCTGGTCAGTAAGAATGCGGCGGGACGCCTCTTGGTCCGGAGAAAGAATCTTATCGTCAGAAAGAAAATCCCCGAGCGTTGACTTGCCGTCGTCTCCGTCGTCTCCCACCGGATTCTCAAGCGACACTGTATCCTGGTCAATCTTCTCAATATGATACACTTTCTCCTTTTCAAGGCCCATCTCAACCGCAATCTCCTCGGGCAGCGGCTCGCGCCCCAAGTCCTGGGAGAGCCGCCGCACCACCTGCTTGTACTTGGCGATCGTCTCCACCATGTGCACCGGTACCCTGATGGTGCGGGACTGGTCCGCAAGCGCGCGCGTAATCGCCTGCCGAATCCACCAGGTGGCATAGGTTGAAAACTTGTATCCCTTGGTCCAGTCAAACTTATCCACCGCCTTGAACAACCCGAGATTACCCTCCTGAATCAAGTCAAGAAGCGTCAGGTCGGGCGAGCGACCAACATATTTTTTTGCGATGGAGACCACCAGCCGAAGGTTGGCGCGCGCGAGGAGATTCTTCGCTTCCGTATCCCCCTTCTCAATTCGCCGCGCCAGTTCCTTCTCTTCCTTCGCGACGATAAGCGGATACCGCCCGATCTCCTTGAGATACATCTGGATGGAGTCGTACGCGCTCTCGCTGCCCCGCCCGAGATAGATGTGTTTGCGCGGAGCCGGTTCCTCAACTTCCTTCTCAAGCCTGCCCCCGCCTTCCAAAACGTCAATGCCGATATTTTGAAACCGCTCGTAGAGCACATCAAGAAAGTGAAGGTCGTCTTCAATCGTCGGAAACTCGCGGAGAATCTCGTCATAGGTGATAAATCCGCGCCCCTTCCCCTTTTCAATAAGCGCCTGGACCAGGTCTTCCCGCCTCTTGCCTCTTGGAAGTTTGGCGGCAAGCGGAGCCGCCTTCTCCGAAGGCGCCTTCTTTCCGCGCGGCCGCACGCGCGCTGAAGCAGTTCGTTTTTTTGATTGCAGAGACATTGAGTAGCCCCTCACACTCATCCGCCTTGGCGGATTAAAGGAAGGGTAAGTTATCCACTTTGAATTACGAAACTCCGCGAGGCACATTTCGAGAAGGGGGTTTGCGGCGCGACTGGCGCCGCAATTTCAGCCCCGCACCAATCTGTGCCGAATCATGTTTGTCTCCCTTGCGAAAGGTTCGTTGGCACAGATGAGAATGAGCCATTCGTGAAGTTTGGCAAGATTGGTGCGGGGCGTACCACCTTACGGTGCCGAGGAAAGGAGTTTCGTAATCCACCGTTATCCATTAAACCGCACGGCTTTAATCTGCGCAAGACGCTCCCCCAACCGCTTGCACTCCAAAAGGAGCGCCGGTACCGCGCTTCGGTTGGCGCGTTCGGCCATTCCAAGCGCGCGGAGCGTCTCCTCAAGCGCGCTAGAGAGTGTTGCCTCTTCCAGGCGGTTAAGCAGCTCCTCCTCTATTTCAACGCGCGTCTTCTCCGAGACAACGCCGCTGCCGCCGGCTCCAAGAAAGAACTCCGCCTCGTAGAGAAGCGCATCGCGGCGGGAAACAAACGCATCATACTGCTCCTTAAACTTCGCGTCCTGAAAGAGCCGCGCAAGACGGCTGCGAAATGAAGACGCGGCGGGAGCGAGTTCTTTGCGGGATTCAAGAAAGAGTAGCAGAGAGAACGCGCGGCGGAGAAGGGCGTCTCCCTCCGCCGGCTCATCGCGAGAAACCGGGGGAAGCGCGGGAGCTCCGTCGGCGCGACCTCTCGGAACCCGTTTCAGGGAATCATAGAGCGCGTCGGCGCGAAGCCCGGTCGCATCGGCAATCGCGCGAATGAAATGCGATTGCTCTACGCGCGAAGGCAGGAGAGAAACGAACGGCAAGAGTTTCTCCTCAACCGCCCGGGCAACTTCCCTCCCCGAAGCGGAAGAAGAAAGAATCCCCTGAAGCAAGAAATCAATGACGTGCTTCGCCTCTCTTGCCCCCCGCTCCCACGCGGGCAGATCGGAGAAGATAAGCTCTGCGGGGTCCTTGCCGCCTAAAAGCGCGATGACGCGCACAGTAAACCCGCTGAGAAGCGCCAGCCGGATCGCCCTCTCTGACGCCTTTGCCCCCGCGGGATCGGCGTCAAACGCAATAAGCAGATTCTCGGAGAGTCGCTTGAGGCGCGCCAAGTGTCTCTCGGTAAGCGCAGTGCCGGAGACCGCAACCGCATGTGCATATCCTGCCTGGTGCGCCATGAGGAGGTCCATCTGCCCCTCCACGAGGATGGTCGCGTCCTTCTGCCGAATGGCGTTCTTGGCGCGGTTGAAGCCATAGAGCGTCTCGGACTTGTTGAAGAGGGGCGTCTCCGGACTGTTGATGTATTTGCCGGTCTTCCCGTCATCAAGAGTGGGCAAGATCCTTCCCGAAAACGCAATGATGCGGCCGGCGCTGTCTAGAATCGGAAAGATCACCCGTCCGCGGAACCAATCGTAGTGCCTCTCTGCGGACGCGGCGCGCTCGCCTTCTTTCGGCGGGGCGTTCCTCACCATTCCAACCTTCTCCATCTCCTCCGGAGTAAACCCTTCGCGTGAAAGGTGTTCAAAGAGGGTTCTCCACGCGGCGGGAGCAAAACCAAGACGCCATTCCCGCATGGTCTCCGGAAGTACTCCGCGCGAAGAAAGATACGAACGCGCCTCTCCGCTTTTTGCGAGTTCCGCTTCAAAAAAGCGGGCGGCCTTCTCAAGACAAAGGTACAGGCGCGCGTAGAGGCTCCGCTCCTTGGGGTCAATGCGCGTCAAAGTGACCCCGGCGCGCTCTGCGAGCACCCGAAGCGCCCCGACAAAATCCAACCCCTCAAACTCCTGCACAAAGGTGAAGAGGTCTCCTCCCTTTCCGCATCCGAAACAATAGAAAGAGCCGCGCGCCGGAGACACGAAGAAAGACGGCGTGCGCTCGTTATGAAAGGGGCACTTGGCTTTAAGCGACGCTCCGGCGCGCTCAAGCTTCACGTAATTTCCGACCACATCCGCGATATTGAGGCGCTCCTTTATCTGTTCTACGGGAGAACTCATAACGTGTAGCGTATAACGTATAACGTATAACGTATTACGGAATAACAAAAAGAAAAGTGTCTCTCCGAAAGGTTATTCAGCTATTCAGTTTCTTTTGGTTATCCGTTATTCAGTTCTTCCAAGGTCTCCGGCTCAAGCTCTCTTTGAAGCTTGGAAACCATCTCCCACTTTGGCCCGCCCTTAAATCCGGTGCCGGCCGGGATGAGCCGCCCTATAATCACATTCTCCATAAGCCCAAGGAGGTGGTCAGAACTGCCGCGCACCGCGGCGTTGATAAGGACGCGTGTCGTATGCTGAAAGGAAGCGGCCGAGAGGAAACTGCGCCGCGAAAGCGACACTTCGGAGATGCCCATCACCACCGGTTCGCCCTTCGCCGCTTCCCCTCCTCTCGCCCGCGCCGCCTCGTCTTCGCTAAAAAGCGTCGCATGGTCCACGATGTCGCCTACGGAGAACTCCGTCCCGCCCACCTCCTTGATACGGCTCCTAGAAAACATCTGCCGAACGATCACTTCAATATGTTTGCGCGAGACGGTCTCTCCTTGCAGTTCATAGGGCTTGGTCACCTCCGAGATGATATACTCCTGCGCCCGTTCTTTCCCGCCGTACTCAAAAAGTTCATCAATATCCGCCGCGCCGTCGGTAAGCACGTCTCCTCTCTGCACCTGCATTCCCGCGCGAACTAAGGGAATGCGGTTGAAACTGACGGTGTACTCCGCCGTCTCCGATTTCTTCTTTTTCCCCCTCGCTCCCTCTCGGGAAAGAACGGAGATGACGCGTTCGCGGCCGGATTCTTTAATGTCGGCGACCACGCCGTCCGCGCGGCAGATCACCGCCGGATTCTTGGGGCTGCGCTTTTCCAGAAGCTCTTCCACGCGCGGAAGCCCCTGGGTAATATCGCCGCCGATGGACGAGACGCCGCCGGTATGGAAGGTGCGCATGGTAAGCTGCGTGCCGGGTTCCCCGATGGCCTGTGCCGCAACGGTGCCGACTGCCTCGCCCTGTCCCACCACCTCGTTCTTGCCGAGGTCAATGCCGTAACAGTGCTGGCAGATGCCCGAGACGCTCTTGCAGGTGAGCGGGGAACGCACCGCCACTTCCGCAACGCCCGCATCCTGAATCTTCTGCGCATCACCCTTTGTAACCAGATATCCCTTTTTGTAGAGCGTGGTTCCCGCCGCGTTAACGACATCGGCGGCAAGAAACCGTCCGCGGATGTGCTTTGCCATCGCCACGTCCATCCCCGTGGCACTGCTGCGCCGCACCATAATTCCCTCCTTTGAACCGCACTCCTCTTTCGTAATAATCACGTCCTGCGCCACGACAAAGAGTTTACGGGTCAGATATCCTGCCTTTGCCGTATTGAGCGCCGTGTCGGTAAGCCCTTTGCGCGAACCGTGCGTCGTAATGAAATACTCAATCGGACTCAACCCCTCCTTCATAGAAGAGAGAATCGGAAACTCAATCGTCTCACCCGCCGTATTCTGAATGAGCCCCTTCATCCCCGCCATCTGCGTAATCTGCGAGAACGAACCGCGCGCGCCGGAGTAGACCATGTCATAGACGGAACCGTTCTTGTCCAGCGATTCGGGAATTAACTTTTCAATCTCGGTCTTCGCCGCATGCCAAATCTCAATGTTTTTGCGCCGGCGCTCTTCCTCCGAAAGAAACCCCGCCTTCCACTCTAAAGAGACCTGGCTTGATTTCTTCTTCGCGCGGAGAAAGACCTCTCCCTTGCGCGCCGGCTCCACCACGTCATCAATGCCCCACGTAATACCGGAGTAGGTGGCGTACTTGAAGCCAAACGTCTTAATCCTATCCATGATACGCGGAATCTCGGCAATGCCATATCGGTTGATCAAATCGTCAACGAGCGTGGCCATTGATCTGCGCTCAATCTCCTTATTAAGATACGGATAATCGTCCGGCAAGATGCTGTTAAAGAGCAGGCGTCCGGCGGAGGTTTCAAACACCTTCCCCTGGAACTCTTTGTACCGCTCCTGGTCCGTGCCGAGCACCCGAATCTTTGCGCGAAAATCAACTGCCCCGAAATCCCAGGCCGTAATCGCCTGGTTCGGGCGCGCGAACATCTTTCCCTCTCCCGGCGCGCCCGGAACAAGCTTGGTCATCCACCAGCACCCGAGCACGATATCCAACATCTTCGCCGAAATAATCGGGTCACCCGAACCGGGTTTAAGCAGATTCTTCGTCGCAGACATAATCTCGCGCGCCTCAAGTTGCGCCTCTGCCGAGAGGGGCACATGCACCGCCATCTGGTCGCCGTCAAAGTCAGCGTTGAAAGCGGTGCAGACAAGCGGATGCACCTGAATGGCGCTCCCTTCAATAAGGATCGGCTGGAACGCCTGAATGCCCAGGCGATGCAGCGTCGGGGCGCGGTTTAAGAGCACGTATCTGTCCACAATCACCTCCTCAAGTATGGCCCAAACCTCGGGCACCCCTTCTTCAATAAGGCGGCCCGCGCCGCGTATGTTGTACGCCAACTCGCGCTCCAAAAGTTTTGAGATGACGAACGGGCGGAAGAGCTCCAGCGCCATGTGCTTCGGAAGCCCGCACTGATGAAGCTTAAGTTCCGGCCCGACGACGATGACCGACCGGCCTGAATAATCAACGCGTTTGCCAAGAAGATTCTGGCGGAAGAGACCGCGTTTACCCTTGAGATTGTCGGAGAGGGACTTGAGCGGCCGACGCTGCGCCGCACTGAGGGCCCCTGCCTGCGCGGCGCCGTGGCGGATGCTGTTATCAATGAGTGAGTCAACCGCCTCCTGCAGAATGCGCTTTTCATTCCGCAAGATGACATCGGGAGCGTGTATGTCTTTAAGTTTCTTCAGACGGTTATTGCGGTTGATGACGCGCC
>VMES01000014.1 GCA_007375655.1 Parcubacteria group bacterium Greene0416_79
AATCAAACCTGTCAACTAAACCTTCCCTTACAAAATCCAATCTTTGATTAATTTGGATGCCACAGATCTTTTCCCATGTAGTTTCCAGGGAAACCATTAACGGGGGTGTGGTATTGGTCATATAAAATGAGTTAGGGCCCTTTTGTTCGATTCCCCAGGGAGTTCTCAAATCATGGGAATAAAGGTCCACCATGCATTTGATTTTGAATCTTGATGAATCCGTCAGCACCAAATCTCCCTTGTGCCAATTGGTTCCCAAGAGAAAAGATTTTCCGGAAATCTTTTTGAAGTCCCTTACATTTCTGGTAAGAAGAGTGGAGTGGGTGAAAAGCGCGGTGGCCGCAATAATACTATCCGCAATTTTGAGCTTGAAGAGCCGCCGAAGTTCAGCGGCTTTCCGTGCGGCCTGGGAATCAAGAGGAATGATTGAAAACAAAGGAAGTGCCGCCTCAATCCGGTCACTCTCCTCTGTCGTCAAGGTAGGTAAACTAAATAATTCCAGTTCGGTTACTGTGGCAATGAAGATTGGCGTATGAGTCCGAATAATCGGTTCAAGCACATCGGCCACCGCAGGATCACCTTTGAGGTAATAGAGTACTGCATTCGTATCAAGTGTCACCATACATTAGTTCCACTCCCTCCTTATTTTCTTTAACTCTTTTATAGGGTCACTCTTTCGTTTGCTCCAAACGGCTCGAGCGCGCCGCCAAATAGCAAGGCGCTCTGCCCCGCTCATGTCCCATGCCGGCATTCGCACGATTTGTTTTCTTATCTTTTCCATACTGCATAAGCATATCATGCTTTAACTTCAGTCAACACTTCACACCCATGCCTAGTAACCGCGAGGGTATGCTCAAAGTGCGCGGAGAGCGAGCCGTCAGCCGTGCGGAAGGTGAAGCCGTCTTGGTCAAGCACGAGCTTCTCGCCTCCGAGGGTCAGCATGGGCTCAATCGCAATCACCGCGCCGGCGGGAAGAGTAACTCCCTCCCCTCTTTTCCCAAAGTTCGGAATATGCGGCTCCTCGTGCACGGCATAGCCGACTCCGTGTCCCGCGAGCGTGCGGACGATGCCGAAGCTCCCCGCGGACGCGACGTAGTGCTCTATGGCGCATCCGATATCACCGGTGGTAACGCCCGCGCGCACCGCGGCAATGCCGACCGCAAGCGCTTCTTTGGTTACCTCAAGCAGTTTCTGCCCCGCCTTTGAGACGGCGCCGACAGGGACCGTAACCGCAGTATCCGTAAAGAGTCCTCGGTATCTAAGCCCGACGTCAATGCCGACCAGATCTCCCTCCTTAAAGACAACCTCGCGATGGGGAAGCCCGTGCACAATCGCGTCATTCACCGAGATGCAGAACGCCGCCGGAAACGGCTTCTCCGACTTCTTCCCGCGATAATGAAGAAAGGAAGCTTCGCCGCCGGCCTCCTCAAACAATTTTGCCGATAAATCCTCAAGCTCTTGTGCTGATACGCCTGCCTTGGCACGTGCGGCTAATTCATCGCGAATGACCGCGAGCTTTTTTCCACCCTCGCGCAAAATGGCGATTTCTTTTTTTGATTTAATCGTAACAGCCATGTCTTATCGCGCATTACAAACGGACGGCCGAAATGAGAGCGCGATGGACTTCGCCAATTGTCTGCTGGCCGTTGACTTCGACAAAACGATAGAAGGGATTGCGCTTAAAAAATTCGATGGTGGGGGCTACGTGGTTGTCAAACCAATCAAGCCGTTTGTTGATTTCTTCCACTGAATCGTCATACCGGCCGCGCGCAAGCAGCCGATCGAGCGACCATTGCCGCGATACGCTGATAAGAATAACAAACGGCTGTTCGCGTTTATAAAACTTGAATGCGCCATCAAGCACCGGCGCCTCCGAAGGGCGCCTCGAGAGCCCGTCAAGAATCCAATGTTCGTCTCCTTTTACATTCTCGACGAAATATTTCGTCCAGATCCAGATAGGCATAAATTCCGGAAGCAGCCCTCCGCTGTCAAGCACTTCTTTAACCAGTTTCGCGCTGTAATTCCCCTTCGGAGAAAACTCATCAATAAAATTCCGCAGTTCTCTGCCCGTCTCAACGATAAGCACGTTACGCTTCGGATCATGCTTTTTCAAATAGTCCTCCAAAAGCAGCGCCTGCGTCCCTTTGCCGCAGCCGGAGCGCCCGAAGAAGATGAAAGTTTGTGGCAACATAACCTATAACGTATCACAAATAACTGAACGACTGAATAACCAATTTGTGCTCTTTTCGTTATTCAGTTATAAGTTATTCAGTCACTTGCTATTATTAGTACTCCCTCATAGAGACCTGCGCCTCAACCTTCTTCACAAAATCAAGCACGACCGAGACCACGATGAGGAGCGCGGTGCCGCCGATCGCCAGGTTGACGTTTCCGGTCATCGCCTGCATCGCAAGCGGCAGCACGGCGACGAGGCCGAGAAAGACCGCGCCGACTAGGGTAATGCGGGTCAGTACATTCCCGATATGCTCTGACGTGGAGGCGCCGGGGCGGACTCCGGGGATGAACGCGCCGTTTTTCTGCAGATTCGTGGCGATCGTGTCGGGGTCAAACGTTACGGCGGTATAGAAATAGGTAAAGACAAAGACAAGAACGAAATAAAAGATGGAGTAGAACCAACCGTTTGAGAAAACCGCGAGCACGAAAGACGAGACGGTGTGGATCAAAACATTATCAACGCTCCCAAGAAAACTGACGATCATCTGGGGAAACAAAAGAATGGAGAGGGCAAAAATGATCGGAATCACCCCTGCCTGGTTGACGCGAAGCGGCAGATACGTGGAGACGCCGCCGAAGACGCGGTTCCCGCGCACGCGCTTGGCATAGGTAACCGGAATCGGACGTTCCGCCTCGGTTACCACCACGACACCGAGCACAATGAGCGCGGCCGCGGCAAGAAACGCGAGATACAACGGAACATCGGTCGGTTCAAACGTAAACAAAAGCTGGCTCAGCGCAGAAGGAATCCCCGCCACAATGCCCGCAAAGATGATGAGGGAGACCCCATTGCCGATGCCGAACTCGGTCATCAGTTCCCCGAACCACATGAGAAGGAGCGAACCGCCGGTGATGATGATGACATTAGTAACGGTCTGGAGAACCGTAAGGTCCGGCACGACTCCCTGCCGCTTGAGCAGCATGAGAAATCCGAATCCCTGAATCAGCGCGAGCGGAACGGTGAGCAGCCGCGAGTACTGTGAAAACCGTGCCCGACCCGCCTCGCCCTCTTCGTGATACAGCGCCTTCAGTTTCGGCGACATCATGGTAAGCAGCTGCATGATGATGGAGGCGGTGATGTAGGGGCCGACTCCGAGCATCACGATGGAGAGGTTGGAGAGCCCGCCGCCGGAGAAGATATTCAAAAGCCCAAGAAACTGATTGTCTGCGAAGAACGCTTCAAGTCGCGCGAGGTCAATACCCGGAATCGGAATGGCGGCAATGAGCCGAAAGACCACAAGCATCGCGGCGACAAAGAAGAGCCGCTTGCGCAGGGTCGCGTCTTTCCAGGCGAGAGTAAGTTTTTGCCAGAGAGATTCCATAATTCGTACACGCTCACAATGAAACAATGCGACAATAAAACAATGCGCGTATTGTTCCCTTGTTACATTGCTCAATTGTTAATCAATTTTGGCGGTAGGGGGCGCGTTCGTGATACTTCCTCCCGCTTTCTCAATCGCCTCCCGCGCGGACTTAGACGCCGGAAGCCCCAAGATGATAAACTTCTTTGCGCGCGCGCCGCCGCCAAGAATCTTTATGCGCGGCACTCGCCCGCTTCGCAATGATACCACCCCGCGCGACAGGAGCGCGTCCGGCGTTATCGTACTCCCCTCGTCAAAGTGCCGCGAGACCGCGCGTAGGGACACGGGCGTTGCTTTCTCCCGAAATGCCTTGAGAGAGTGTTTGCCCCTGCCGCGCAGTTTGGGAATGCGCCGTATCACATCGCGGAGTTGCGGATATACTTTATGCCCCGCGCGCGCGGTCTGTCCCTTGCCGCCCCGCCCAGAGGTCTTGCCTCGCTTTCCGCCGCGGCCCACCGGAACGCTCCGCTTATTGGGATAAAGTCGTTTTAATTGATGAAACTGCATAATTATAAAAGATACCAATATACCAATGAATGCGAATGAAACTAATAATACTAATGAATGCCCGTTGTCTTATTTGTACTATTTGTATCATTAGTACCCATTCGTATATTGGTATCTGTTATGCGAGCGTTGGCCTGCTTAAGTTGCGAAAGCGCCTCTATTGCGGCGCGCGCCATGTTCAACTTATTCTTGCTCGCCGACAGAATCTTCGCATTCACGTCCGTGATGCCGCAGAGTTCCAGCACGGTGCGCACCGCGCTCCCCGCAATAAGCCCTTTCCGCGGAGCCGGAAAGATGATGACGCGCGCGCTTGAATACTTAGCGGCAAGTTCGTGCGGAATGGAGTTGTGCTTCGTGCGCCAGACGCGAATCATCTTTTTTTTAGCGTCCCGGGTGGCTTTATCCAACGCGAGCGCCGTATCACCGGCTTTCCCCGTACCGACCCCGACAGAGCCGTTCCGATTACCGATCACAAGCGCCACGCTGAAATTAAATCTCCGGCCGCCGGCCACCACCCGCGCCACGCGGCGAACCGTGAGCGTTTTATGATCAAATTCGGGGCGCACCCTCTCCCGCGCCACGCTTCTGCGCGAAGAACGCCGCCCGCCTCGGTCGCGCATCTCCCCTCTCTCGCGCCCGAAAACCAAGCGCTTGCGCACCCCGCCGCCGCCAGAAGAAACCGCCTCCTTCTTTGGGGCGACTGCCGCCAGTTCCTCTGCCGATTCTTTAATTATAGGTGTCTCATCCGTCATGTGGTTAGTTATAGGTTGTTAGTGGTTGGTCGTTAGTTGCCGTGCCCCGTACCGAGCTTCGCTCTGGTACTGAGGTTGGTCAAAACACAAGCCCTCCCTCCCGCGCTCCCTCGGCGACTTCCTTTACCGCCCCTATGTAACGGTACCCTCCGCGGTCAAATACAACGGCGGATATCTTCTTCTCGCGCGCCTGCACGGCGATTGCCTTACCGATTTCTCTTGCCGCGTTTTTGCCCGCATCTGCCGGAAGCCGCGCCGAGGATGCTGCCGCGAGCGTCCGCCCCGCCGCATCGTCAATAAGCTGCGCGTACAACCCCCGATTTGACTTAAAGACCGAGAGGCGCGGGCGAATTGCGGTACCGCTCATCTTCGCGCGAATGCGACGATGTCTTCGCTGTCTTTGATCAAGTGTTGATTGCATAATTGTTCAGTACTTAGTAGTTAGTAACTAGAGTAGATAAGAGTTTCTTTTTCAGGTCTATCTACTATCTACTATCTACTAGCTACTAACTACTAACTACTAACTACTATCTACTAACTACTATCTACTAACTATTAACTACTAGCTACTTTCTTCTTAAGTGGTCTTCTTCCCCTGCTTCCTTCGGACCACTTCACCTTCATACCGGATGCCCTTTCCTTTGTACGGTTCCGGCGGCTTGGATGCCCGCACCCGTGCCGCAAATTGTGACACGACTTCGCGGTCTGCGCCGCGTATCGTAATGACATTCTTCTCCGCCGTCACGGCAAGGGTCTTTGGAATCGGGAAGACGACTGGGTGCGAAAACCCGAGTGCCAACAGGAGTTCGCTTCCCTTTACCGCTCCCTTGAATCCGATACCCTCTACGACCAGTGTTTTCGCAAACGGCTCTCGGGTGCCGGCAAACATATTGGTCAGATGCGACACGACAGTGCCGAGCATGATTGTGCTCTCTCGCCCCTCGCCTCGCGGCGCGACGCAAACCGTGCCGCCCTCGCGCAAAATAGAGACGGAGGAAGGAAAACGGCGCGTGAGCGTCGCCTGCGGTCCGGTAACCGTCACAGTGTTATCGGCGGAGATGCTCACCTCCACCTTCTCCGGAACGGGTATGGGCTTTTTTGCCAATCTAGACATGATACCAATCTGCGAATGAGTACAAATGCTACTAAAAAATACTAATTAAAGACTTTCTTAATTCGTATTTTTTCGTTGCATTCGCATGAATTAGTTGTTTCGTATCACAATTACCAGATCTCAAACAGCGCCTCGCCCCCGACATGGCTTACGCGCGCCTCCGTGTCGGAAATAACTCCCTTCGGGGTCGTAAGTACCGCCATCCCAAACCCGTGCCGCACCGGGCGTACCTCGCGCGCGCCACGATACACCCGCCGCGACAGGCGGGAGATGCGCCGCACTCCGGAAACCTTCGGCACTCCTTTTTCCTTGTAAGACAACACCACTTCAATGAAACGTCCCTTCTTCCCCTTTCTTCCGAACGACTGCGCGTACCCGCCTTTCACCAGCGCCGAGGCAATCGCGGCAATGAGGCGGGAAGCGGGAAACAGAAAGGACTCTTTGCCCGCGCGGTTCGCCAACTTCAACCTATTGAGAAAATCCGATATGGAATCGTGCATAGAGCGTGTAGCGCCCGCCCGACTGAACACTGTCTCCAGTCGTTCGGGCGGGTGTAGCGTGCAGCGTAGAGTGGAAGTCTTTTTAACTAACCGCTAAACGCTATTCGATAACCGCTTCTTCCTACGTTACCAAGAGGATTTCTTCACCCCGGGAATCATCCCCTCGTTGGCGAAAACTTCGGTTTCTTAAGCGCACGCGCTTTGACTGATGCCTTTGCCATGGCAAACCGCTGATTACCGCAGAGGTTGGTGTCTTGATTCACGCTGATACAAACAAACAGAGATAGACGCTGACTGCTTTTATCCGCGTCTATCTGCGTTTCATCGGCGCTTATCTGCGGGTTGTGAAAAAGATACTAGCAGAAAACCAGGGAAGGAGTCAACCGCCGATCTCTTAAGACAGAAAAGCAGAACCCTGCCGGTTGGCAAGGTTCTGCCGATCTTAAACGTCAATGTCGTGCCTTCTTGGCAAAAGGAAACCCGAGGTATTCAAAAAACGTCCGCGCCTCGTCTCTATCTCGCGCCGTCGTCACCACCGTCACCGCCATACCGAAGACGTCCCGCAGGTCCTCATCGGACGCCTCAGGAAAGATGGTGTGTTCTCGAATGCCGATGGTAAGATTGCCGCTCTCATCAATCGCGGCAGGCGAGATGCCGCGGAAATCGCGCGTGCGCGGAAGCGCGACCGCAAGCAATTTTTCCAAGAATCCGTACATCCGCGCGCCGCGCAAGGTTACTACATACCCGACCGTATCTCCCTGCCGCACTTTGAATGAAGCGATGGATTTCTTCGCGCCGCGCGGCGCGCTCTTCTGTCCCGTAATCTTCGCCAGACGGTCCTCCACCACGGCAAACTTTTTCTTGTCCTTAAACGAACCGGTGCCCACGCCAACCGAGACCTTCATGATTCGCGGCGCCTGCATGGGATTCGTGTATCCCATTTTCTCCCTAAGCGCGGCAAACGCCTCTTTTTGTTTTTCCTTTATTGTCTTCATGATACCAATATACGAATGAGTACTAATGCAACGAAAAAATACGAATCACGCGAACGGGGTATTAGTATTTTTTAGTAGCATTCGCATGAATTAGTAGTTTCGTATCTCGTTAGATTTCCTTCCCGGTCTTCCGGCTTACCCGCATCCATTTCTCACCCACTAGGCGTCTCCCGACCCGAACCGGCTTACCGTCTTCAATCAACGCGACATTTGATACGTGAATGGGCATGGCAATCTCAATCATCTGCCCTTTCTGGTTGGCGCGGCGGGCGCGCTCGTGCTTCTTTCTTAGATTCACGCCCTCAACAATCACACGGCTCTCCTCGCGAAAGACGCGGAGTACTTTTCCGCTTCTCC
>VMES01000015.1 GCA_007375655.1 Parcubacteria group bacterium Greene0416_79
TAAATTTGAAGAGCAGCACCGGAGGCGCGTAAAGACCTTGCGGGCCGCCCCGACCTCCCTGCGCGGAGCGCAGGGTGTCCGCCATTCGTGTGCGCTATTCGGATAATTCGTGTGCACTATTCGCTAAGTGTATCTACTTCGTTAAGCGTATCTACTATGATTGCTCAATCCAGTTGCCAACGCTTGTTCTCACTGAGGACGGGCCTTTTACCCCCACCACCAACCGCCGCGGCGGATTGGCGTGGGGGGTTAGTTACCTTTGTCTTTCGGCTCCAGCTCCTTCATTTTCTCCTCCAGTTCCTTCGCGAGACCCATAAGATTGATGACTTCCCCTTTTTCATGGTCACTTAAATCCGCGGGAAGATGCCTAAATGCCTGCTCTATATTCTCCGAAAATCGCTTCATGGATTTCTCCATCTGGCCGAAGATGAGCTCCGGCGGGATATTCTTCCTGCCACCATACTTTATCGTCCACCAAAGATGGACGCCTTTTACTTTAATAAGCGGCCAAAGCGTGTGTTTGAGGTAATCCATGGCATAACTATACCTGTAACCTCTGCCCTTGTTCAAAACACCCCAACTGGGGTGCCTTGAAGAGTTAGCGATGGCGAAGCGATACTCGCTTGCCGTGCTTGCGGCGCTGTTTTCGCTTGGCGTGTTTTTCTTTTTTGTTCATAAGATTAAGATGCGAAGATATGAATAATACGAGCGTGCGAACCGCGTACGGCAGATACAGTATAACACGGATTTCAGCAGAAAAAGAATCGCACACTATCTCATACTCGTTACCGTAGGCGGCGTAGTAGAGACGTTTCTCACCTCAAGATCAAGCCGCCCGATGACCTGACCGCGAAGCGTCTCCGCATCCACGCGCCATTTTCCCGCCTTCAGGTTTTCCTTGACGGAGTACCCCCGAAATCCTTTATCGCGCCCGCCCGAAATGGGAAAGCGGACCACCGTGGCGGGTACCCACTCTTGCCGGTGCGGGTCGCGGTAACTCCAACGGTGGCGAATCTCGGTCGTAAGGTCAGTCGGGGCAAAGACGGAACTGAAGACATAGACCGGCTCGTTGCGGGCGCGATTGAAGACGGACGAGGTTCTCTGTCCGAGCGCGTACCACGGCGCCCGTTCATACAGAAGGAGATACTCGCCTTGTTCGGTTCGCACGACGCCATGATACGCGCCAATCTCCTTGAGCGAGAGCGGGATCGGCGGAATCATGTTGTTGAAATACAAAAAGTTGAAGCCGAAGTAAATGAGAGCGATGACGAGAAGAAGCAGCCGCCGGCCGCTCATATATGCCTCGGGAGCCACACGGGCAAGAAGCGCAAGAAAAAGCGCGAAGAGGCACAATGCGGCGACTCCGCTTAAAAGAAAGACCGCATCACCCATCCGCCGCAGAAGCACCGGCACAATGAGCGCGCTGTACGAAAAAAGAGCGATGAAAAAGATGCTTAGCTGAAAGGTGAACCCGTGATAGCGCCGGTGGAAAAACTCATTGCCGGCGAGGAGAACGGCAAGCATGATGAGAAACGGCGCGTTTGAAAATAGTGCGCCGCTCCGGGAGTAAAAAATCAGGAAACCGCTGAAGAGGCCCCCGAACATAAACGGGAGCAGAAACTGGAAGAAGCCAATCCCTCTACGCCCCATTCCTTCCGGGAGTCGCCCTGCTCTGTACGCGTGGATGAAGAGAAGGCTCGCGCATGCAAGCAGAAGGTACGAAGCGAGTATAAGATTGTCCAGCAGGCGGTCAACGCGCTGAAGGGTCAGGGTGTCCCACATAAACCCAAGCGCAAACGCAAGAAGCGACAACGGACGCTCCTGCGCCGCTATCTTCTCCCGAATCTTCTGCCGGAGGGTCTTTAACATTCTGCCGGTTAGTATACCGTGCCTCCTGTCATTTCAAAAATCCGCAATCGCGAATTCACTGCATAGAATAGAGACGAAAAAACCTGTATCTTTCTCAAATCCAATCCCACAAGCATCACATCCTTACAAACTCAAGTTTGTCAGGATGTGATGTTTGTGGTGTTGAAGCTTGTCCTCTGAAAAACCGGTTTGTGGTTTTTTGGCGCAGCAAACAATGTCAGGATTTACCCCCACACCTTGTGTGAAATGCCCTGTGGTCAAGGTGTGGAGGTTTACTTTCCGAAACGCGGGGAGTAGCATAAACGTTATGAAGCGAAGAACAGACACCCTCTATAATCTGGGGAATATCGCAAGGTTTTTCGGAGTGGCAAAGAGAACCGCGGCAGAGTGGTGCAAGGCCGGAAAACTTCCCGCTTTTAAGATTGGAAAGGAGTGGAAGGTTCGCGTCTCCGATCTGCAGAGATTGATAGACCGCAAAGTGCATGTCCGTGAGCGCGATGACTCCCCGCATCTTTTTTAGGATTTAATTTTTTCCTTCAGCCCCTGTAGGTAAGAAAAGATGTCACATCCGCCCAAAACGGCTATGCCTCTTTGACGATAACTTTGAAAGTTCCGGCCTTTCCGTCTGCGCTGACAGAGATATCGTGCTCCCCCACGGTCTTTATGGGGTGGGGCACTTCCAAAAATCTTGAGGGGATATCCAATCCCTTCTGCTTCTTCAACTCAAGCGCAATGGCTTCACGATGAATTCCGGAGAAGAGATGCCCCTTGCTGCTTGCTTTACCGGAAATCTCAACCACGACGCCTGCAAGAGAATCCAGATTTTTCCGGAGCAATTCGTTCTGAATCTTTTGCTCGGTTTCCTCTTTAGCTCGCGCGCAGTCGGCTCGCGCGCAGGCCTCCGGCGTGCCGAGCATTGCCATGTTTCGCGGAATAAGAAAATTTTGCGCATAGCCGTCCGCGACGTTCTTCACATCATGCTTCTTCCCGATTCCGGCGATGTCTTGTAGCAGGACTATCTTCATAAAATTAACCGACAACTTACAACCTACAACCTACAACCTACAACCCAAACACATGATCAGCGCTCATCTGGTCGTTGGTCGTTGGTCGTTAGGAGTTGTATGGCTCTCTCCATCTGCGGGTCTCGCTTGTTCTGCGCGTCTTCCGGCGTATTCTTTACTTCAATGTCGGGCGTCAATCCGCCTTCGGAAATGGAGATGCCGTTTGGAGTGAGCCAGCGCGCCACCGTCACTTTAAGCGACGTCTCGGGCGTAATCTTCACAAGTTCCTGAACCGAGCCCTTTCCGAACGTCTTCACGCCGACTAGTTTCGTCCTTCCGTGCTCTCGCAGCGCGCCCGCGAAGATTTCAGAGGCGGACGCCGAACCGTTGTTCACGAGAATGGCAAGCCGCAGATTCTCGTTAAAGATATTGTATCCCCGGCTGCGATGCACTCGCTTCTCCTCCTGCTTTCCGAAGTCCTCAATAACCACGGGCTTGCCGGGCGGCAAAAACCAGCTTGCAAGTTCAACGGCCGCTTCCAGAAACCCTCCGGGGTTTCCGCGCAGGTCAATGATCAGCGTATCCGAACCCGATTCCACGAATGTGCGCAGCGCATCACGGAAGAGCCGCGGCGATGAGGCGGAGAAATTGTAAAGTTGAATCACGAAGACGCCCCCTTGCGCCGCGCCGTCCGCCGTCGCCTGTTTTGTCGTTGTGCCGGTCGAGTACTTCACTTCCGTGCTAATGGTCGGAATGTCAATAACGTCCCGAACAATCTTTACCTCAAATGGTTCGGCTTCTCCTTCGCGCGAGATGGTAAGTAAAACCGGCGTGCCTCGCGGCCCGCGAATGAGCTTTACGGCTTGCTCAACTTTCATGGCGCTGCTCACGGCCTCGCCTATCTTAAGAATCTTGTCTCCCGGCTGAATCCCCGCCCGCTCGGCGGGAGTATTTTTGAGCGGAGCGATGACCGTAAGCATGTTGTCCTTGATTCCGATCTCCATCCCGACTCCCTCAAAATTGCCCGCAATCTCGCTCTCAAAAAGTTTGCTCTCTTCAGGCGGCAGGAAGACGGTATACGGGTCTTTAAGAGACGACGTAAGCCCTGAAATGGCGCCCCAGACCTTTTCCTGATCGCTCGTCGTAGTCGCGACGGTAACAAACTTATCGTCAAGCTCGCGCCAGACGCTCCAGAAAGGAGAAAAATCCGTCTTCTCGGCAACCTCTTGCGGCGTCTCCTTTCCCGTAAGGGAAACCGCGGCCTCTGTCCTGCCGCTCCTTCGCTCGCCCACGAGAAAACCGGCATAAAAGACCACTCCGATAAGGAGCAGTGCCGAAACCCACACGCGCGCCTTTTGCGATACGCTCTGCATTAAGAGGTATGCTACCAAAATCCACCCGCTCAGTCCAATTATCCGTAGCGTCGCACGAACAAAAAGTGCTATACTCTATGCATGATCACCAAACGTACCTATCGCCAACTCATCTGGATTGATCTGGAATCGCCGACACAGGAGGAGATACGAGATATTGCCAACGCATACGGCCTTCATCCACTGGTCGTGCATGAGCTTTCCGCGCCCACACTCAAGCCAAAAGTTGACCTCTACGAAAATTTTATCTATCTCATCTTGCACTTCCCGAAGATACGGCGCAAAAACCGCGGCGGGGGCGACGAAGAGGTTGATTTTATTGTCGGAAGGAAATTCATCATCACCGTGCGTTATACGACGAGCGAAGCGCTTCATGTCTTCGCAAAAATGTTTGAGGCGAACGCCGTGCTCAATAAGGGCAGTTTCGGCCCGCATGCCGGTTATATCTTCTTCCACCTGGTGAGCAAACTCTATGAATCGCTCCTGCACGAGCTCGCGGCGGTCAACGAGGCGCTCCGCGGGATAGAAAACCGCATCTTTCGCGGCGAGGAAAAAGAGATGGTACGCGCGCTCTCGGGAGTATCGCGGGACCTCCTGGACTTCAAACGCTCGCTCTCCCTGCATCGCGACGTGCTAGAGTCGTTTGAGATGGCGGGGCGCAAGCTCCTCGGAGATGATTTCGGTTTCCATCTGCGCACGCTCATCGGCGACTACTATCGGGTAGATAATGTGTTGGAGAGCAACGTGGCGTTTCTCGCGGAGTTGCGCGAGACGAACAACTCGCTCGTCTCCACGAAGCAAAATGAGATTATGAAGACGCTCACCATTCTTGCATTCATCGCGCTTCCCGCCACGACGGTGCTCTCTCTCTTCCAGATTGAATCGGCGTCCCGCCCTATTGTCGGCACCCGTTTTGATTTCTGGATTTTGGTTCTGTTGCTCATCGCAATCGCTCTTTCGCTGTACTCCTGGTTTAAGCATAAGAAGTGGCTGTAGCCAACAATACGGCACTCTTGACAATTAACCTTTAACCATTGACTCTAAACTTGGGTTCTAGGACTAAGTCAAGCGTCACCTGTCAAATGTCAAATGTTTTAAGACTCTACAACACGCTTGCAGGTAGGAAAGAAGAATTCACTCCGATTACGCCCGGCGAAGTTCGCATGTACCACTGCGGGCCTACCGTCCACAACTACGCGCACATTGGGAACCTTCGCGCGTATGTCTTCGCAGACATTCTGAGGCGAACTCTTGAGTGGAGCGGCTATGAGGTGCGACAGGTCATGAACATCACCGATGTTGGGCATCTCACCTCTGACGCGGACGCGGGCGAGGACAAGATGGTGAAGGCGCTCAAGCGCGAGGGCAAGCCCATGACCCTCGCAGGCATGAGGGAGGTAGCCGACACATACACTGAAGCGTTTAGGCAGGACCTCACGGCACTCAATATCAAGCCGCCACACGAGATGCCGCGCGCGAGCGAGCATATCCGAGAAGATATAGAGGTTATTCAGGAGCTTGAGAGAAAGGGTGTCGCCTACAAAACGAGTGACGGCATCTACTTTGACATCTCAAAGTTTCCAAGTTACGGAACGCGAGGCGGATTTGCCCTCGGCGACCTTAGGGAGGGAGCGCGAGTTGAGGTCAATACCGAGAAAAAAAATCCCCGTGACTTTGCACTGTGGAAGTTTGCAAGATTGGGTCTTCCGGCGTTTGAGAGTCCGTTCGGTGCTGGTTTTCCAGGGTGGCACCTAGAGTGTTCCGCCATGTCGCGAAAGTATCTCGGTCAGCCCTTTGACATTCATACCGGCGGCATTGACAACATCTCGACGCACCACCAGAACGAGATTGCCCAATCAGAAACCGCCTACGGCGCACCGCTCGCCCGCTTCTGGCTTCACTCCGAGCACCTTGTTGTTCCATCCGGCAAAATGGCGAAGTCCGGCGAAAACTTCATTACGCTCAAGACCTTGACCGACCGCGGCATTCACCCGCTCGCCTACCGGTATTACCTTCTTGGCGCACACTATAAAACGCCGATCGGTTTCAGTGTGGTGGCGGTGGAAGCGGCACAGCATAGCTACTACAAACTGCTCCGCGCCTTCCTGGCATGTGCAAAGGTGGAGAAAACCGAACCCGCGGCACGCATAGACCCCTACCCCTCTCCTTTTCATGAGACGGTTGACGATGACCTCAATGCCCCGGGCGTGCTGGCGCTTCTCTCTCAGATTCTTAAGGACCAGACGCGAAGCGCCTCCGAAAAATACGCGCTGCTTCT